>CALZBV010000058.1 GCA_945622055.1 uncultured Clostridia bacterium | reverse complement strand
GAGGAGATTCTTTCTACCGTTCAGCTGCTTGACCGCCGCACGAAAACCCTGGAGGATCTGATACAGGATATGTATTTTCTCTTCACGCTGGAGAATTCCTCCGCCTCCCTGAATCTGGAAACTGTTCCTGCAGCGCCTTTCCTTGAGGAATATTTTTTCGACATCAGCCTGAATCCGCTTTATGATAACCATAAGCTTGAGCTCGATCTTCCGTCCGACCTCCCTGCCCTGATTCGGATCGATATCCAGAAAATGCTACGTGTCCTTGATAATCTTTTTACCAATGCAGCCAAATATTCCGGTGACGGCACAACGATCACGCTTCATGCCGAGATCCTTTCCGAAAACCGGCAGCTTATGATCGAGGTTGCAGATAACGGAATCGGTATTCCAGCGGATGCCGTTTCTCATATCTTTGACCGTACCTATACCGTTTCCCGTGCCCGTACCCCGGGCCACACCTCCGGAAGCGGTCTCGGACTCTGCATCGTGCGTACGATCATAGAACGCTTCGGCGGCAATATCACCTGCATCAGCAAAGAAGGAGAAGGCTGCTGTTTTCGTATCCTGCTTCCTCTTGCTTCCGAATGAATCATACCCCATTCTTAATAATTCA
The DNA here is from genome assembly GCA_945622055.1 of uncultured Clostridia bacterium. Classification (GTDB taxonomy): domain Bacteria; phylum Bacillota; class Clostridia; order Lachnospirales; family Lachnospiraceae; genus SIG307. The sequence continues at coordinate 10,988 of CALZBV010000058.1, read as the reverse complement.
GCAAAACCAAAGCCGTGCCCGTCCTTTTACCGACAGTCACGGCTTTCTCTTTCCTTCGAAGACTATTCTTCCCAGTTCTGCACGATTTCAAGTGCCTTTTGTGCAGTTTCCTCCGGCGTGCTCTCGGAAAATGCACGCAGCAGGCAGCTGATCTTAATGGCTCCCGCCATCCGAAGACATTTTTCCCCGATAAACGGTGTGTACTTATCATTTCCAAGCAGATGACGTAAAAACAAATTGTTTGCGCAGACATAGAGCTTCTGAAGTCCATCGACGGGTTGTACTTCCATTTTACCTTCATCCTTCTGACAAAGATAGAGGAGACCGGAAAGAGGTACCGCCTCCACGGAAAAATCCCCTTTGTACGGAACCATGTATTTATCCTTCTGCTCATCAATATAAAACAGTTCGTCCTCGCAAAACTCCTTCTGCTCGATCTGGTCTCTGCACATTTTCTGAAACGGAAATGCCGGCCAAACCTGCATTCCGCTCTCTGTCTTTTCCACAAATGCCATATCATCCGCCATAAGGGAATACCCTGCCTCAAGGAATGCAGATGTTACCGTTGATTTTCCGGCACCGCTCTCTCCCGCAATCAGGACCGCTTTTCCGTTTTTTGAGACCGCGCTGCAATGAATTGCAAGCATCCCACGCTGAAACGCAAGCATCGCCATCCCGAAACCAAGAATATAGGTACGGACATACAGCTCGTTTGCCCCTTCCTTTTTTATGAACCGAATCCGGTTTCCATCCTCGATCAGCATCCAAAGAGTCCGGTTCTCCAGCCAGCTTCTCTTCTCCCCGATCTCATAGTTTTTTCCGGTCGTCTTCTTTCGCTCTTCACACTCTGCGGTATCAACCCCTTCGGTAATCCATATCTCCTCCGCCGTGCCACTGCATTTTTCTTCTTTCACAAGCTGAAAAAAATCAAGCTCCGAGCAAAGCTTTAACCCATACATTCGATAAAAAAACATACTTTTCCTTTCTTAAAAAGCCTTCCGTTTATCGGAAGGCTCTTCAATCAGCAGGCGCCATCGCGCTTAAATACCTTTACTACCGTCAGCAAAAGGATACGAATATCCAAAAAAATACTCCACTTATCGATATATTCCGTATCAAGCTGAACAATCTCGTCAAAATTTTTGACGGAGCTGCGTCCGCTTACCTGCCACATGCCGGTAATTCCCGGTTTAATGCTCATTCTTCTCCAATGGTTTCTCTCGTATTTATCCACCTCATCCAGAGTTGGCGGTCTGGTTCCCACCAGACTCATTGACCCAAGAAGCACATTGAAAAACTGCGGCAGTTCATCTATACTGGTTTTACGAATAAACCTGCCGACCTTTGTGATACGCGGGTCATCATGCATTTTAAACATAAAGCCACCGGCCATTTCATTCTGCTTTGCAAGCTTCGCTTTCATTGCTTCTGCATCCTTACACATACTCCGGAACTTATACATAAAGAAATGGCGTCCATTCTGCCCCACGCGCTCCTGCTTAAAAATAACCGGTCCCGGTGAATCCAGCTTAATCGCAATCGCAGTCAGCAGCATAACCGGTGAGGAAAGAATAATTCCGACTAAGCTTCCGAAAATATCCATGATACGCTTGAGGGCACGTGAACCTACATTCAACGAAACCGTATGCCAGGTTATTACCGGATATGTACCGATGGAGGAAACATAGCTGTACGCAAACTGTTTCACATACTCACACATCACAAGCCGGAAGGTAACGCCCATTTCCACACAAAGGTTCAGATAATACTGAAAATCAATCCCTTTTCCGTTCGAGTTGAGCATATAAACCTGATCAATTCCCTGTTCATGAATAATATGTTCCAGGTTCTCAAGACTCCCAAGATACCCTTCCTCTGATGTCGGCCACTCTGAAACATATCCGACCAGATTGATGTTCGAATTACCTTTTTGCATAAATTTCAAAAATTTATCGTACTCCTTGATATCCCCGACAAACAGCGTTCTTAATGAATATCGTTTGTTTTTTTTGATTGTATATCGTACAAGAAACGCACTGGCTATCATAAAGAAGTACATATATATGAGATATAAAATGTAAAAGCCACCGCTTAATCTCACTCCGCCAATGTAAAATATCAGAACTGCTTCCACTGCAAATGCAATAAAAAACGATCGTGATATCAAACGTATGATTCGATCCGTATAAAAGAAGGTTGTCACATTATACAGTCTGGATTCTTTGCTGGCAAGCAGATAAATCACCGTAAACACAATGGTAATCACCAGATAAAACACTGTCGGATTACTTCCATGCTTTGTACCGGATATGCATTCAAGCGCAAATGTCCCTGCCTCCCTGTAATTGAATGTACAAGAACTCAATAACGCCAGTTCAAATGCAAGCAGAGAAAATAAACAATCGCTGATAATATGTATCAGATTGGTACTTGCACCTTTATTAAACTTTCCCATAGCCCCACCTCTATTCCGTTCTGAATTTATCTACTATCGTATATCCTGTCCCATCTCCCCCGGTCACATACATCCTCCCGCAACGCAGCCACGCATGGGCAACCATTTTTCCGTTTTCCAGCCTGCAGCCCAGGTACAGTGTACTTTGTATTTTTTTCTGTCTGAGTATTTTTTGCGCCGTCAGAGCACGGACCAGGCACTTACTTTCCCATTTCGTCTTATTGCATACTCTGTTTACCGCATACGAGACTCCTTTTGCATACCGATACTCCTCAAGCGTTGCAGCTTCCGGAGACTCTTCGCCTTCGATTCCCCATTTTGCCGGGAGCTTGTCCGGTCTTGTATACAGCATCTGAAAACGAAACATAGCCGAATACACCCATGCACGCACTGTAATCGACTTAAATTTATTATATCGGATAAAACGATAAAGTCTTCCCATACGTCTTCTCTTTCTTCAATACGTTATTTGTAAAAATCCAGTTTCATTTTCCTGTATATCTCCTGTATCTCAAAAATCCGCTCCTGGTCCATCTCTATAACGGCCTTTCCACGTTTTCTGCGTTCTTTGCTTGTAAATGCCCTGACAGCTCTCAGCATCCATGCAACCGGCAGAAGCCATGGTAAGCCTTCCAGCCAGGGATATAGCTCCTTCATATGCTTATATTTTGGAAAATAATACCATGACTTAAACGAGTTATCCTTTTCTACAGTGTTTTTTGCATACTGAGCAATAACTCCATTTTCCTCTTTCCCATAGATACCACAATTTAGCATGTAAGTAAAGAGTTTTTTTTCAAATCCCGATAGTTTTCTGTTTTCCAGCCAGTCAAGGGCCAGTCCACGGACATTCTCTTCAAAATGAGCAATTCCAAGCTCCTTTAGTGTCTTTCCTATACTCTTCCAGTCCATTTCGTCCGTGTATTTCTTCAAATATACATATATATCAACTAGATTTCGGATACCGCAGCCATTCTCATAAAAGTGCTTCGCCATATGAGAAATCATATATACATAAAAATCTTCTTTGGAAAATTCATAGGTATAGTTACAGTCTGCCGAGGGAACCGCGCGAAACGTTTCCTGATAGTAAAGGTACTGCACTTTATCCACACTTTTTTCATACAGGGACCAGTGCGCCTCCACGACAAGCATCGGCGGCTTCCGAAACACTACATGATGCTTGACTGCCTGAACCTTCTCATATTCCAGCCGGGCAAGAATTTCCTCAGCTTTATCAAAGGATTCCTCGTAAATCATTATGTCGATATCACCCATTTCCCGGAATTCCGGAGAGGGATATATATTTTTTAACACGGTTCCCTTCAATACCTGATGCCGTACACCCGCAGCTTCTAATTCCCTGCTCAGAAGATTTGCGTCATATACCTGCGCCAGCGTCTTTAAGGTACTCTTAAAGACCTTTTCCCGAAAACGTTCCGTGTATTCCTGCGGCAGGTCGATTTTTAGGAGTCCACCGAGCAAAAGGTAAACCATCTGATTTTGTACCGCTATACGTTCAAGCTCCTCCGGCGAAAGCTCTGCCGGAACCGGCTTAGGAAGCCTGTTTTCCAGCTGTGCTGTGACCAGTTCCCCTAAATAGTCTATGATTTCCTGATTTTGCAAGTTTGCTTTCCTTTCTGCACGTCATGCTTCCACTCCACCTGTCACTGCTTCATTGCCATGAAAAGCTCCACAGGGATAGAGCGTTTTTTATGATAGCAGTGTGAATACCCGAACAAAAGCTTCACAGTATTCAGGTATTTTTTATCTCTTAAAAGATCTACCCTCATTTTCGTTGCTTTGACATTCTGTTCCAGAAGATTTATCTTCTTCCGGTCAAGTCCATGCGCCTTTGCAAACGCAAGCGTCGCCTCATGGCTCCGGATCAGCTCCTCCAGAAACTTTACCCTCGTCTCAAGCCGGTGCATCTTATTCAGCGATGCATTCGCCGAATGAAGCCTTCTTCGCAGAGTATACGCATGATACATATACAGCCCGTCCAGACAAAGTGCCAGCTTCCATACAAATTCATCGTGTGCCCATCCGGGATACCAGTAATCCATGATACGGTCCAACAGTTCTCTTCGCATACACATCGTACAGCCCTGACTCCCGATAAAAATATTAGGAGCACAGAAGGATTTCTTTTCCAGCGATTTATCATTCTTCTGCTGTTTCAGTTCCCACTTAGGGACCTCAAGTGCATCCGAAGAATCAGAAAACGGTTCGAACTCGGAACCGAGCAGCAGGATACCCTGATTCTCTGTCATAATGGCTTCCATCTCAGCCACACGGTTTGGAAGCCAGATGTCATCCTGGTCACAGAAAAAAATCAAATCTCCGGTTGTCTTCTTTAAGGCCCCGATAAAATTGGACGCATAGCCCAGATTCTCCGAATTCACCTCAAGGTGCCAGGAACCCTCCAGATGATGCTCACTGATATATTTTTCTATCACTTCAGCCGTTTGATCCGGGGACCGGTCATCACAGATGATCACTTCATCTACCGCCCGTGTCTGTGTGCGGATGGATTCCATCTGCTCCACGACAAACCCGGCTCCTTTATAGGTTGCCATTGCTACTGATATTTTCATATGCTTACCCCTTCATTATCCTTCCGAGCACGGTTGAAATCCATCTGCTGTTGCTTCGATTGACAAAACGAATATAGCAGCCAATCTTCCCGGAAAAGTACTTATTCCTGCGATAGCCCGGAAAATTCTCTTTTACAAACCGAAAGGTTTCGGAAAGCAGCTCCTCCTTCAATGCATGGTCCGTCACCCTTCCAACACGGCTCAGGGAGCTGCACAGCAGAATCTTTACACAGAAATACTCCAGTTCCTCGCGGTATTCTTCATAAAAACCCTTGGTTTTGTAAAAATCAAGAATGTCTCCCAGAACTGCAAAAATATCAGCGACCTTCCGGCTCTTATTGGCATTCATGGTTGAGCTTCCCCGCAGATAATAATACACCAGATGCTCCGCAAGGTAAGATTCTTTCTCCACAAAAGGAATTGACTTGATATAGAATGCCGTATCCTCGTATATCAGCCCTTCCGGGAAAGTCACCTCTCCCTTTTGCAATACTTCTCTCCGGTACAGCTTGTTCCACGGTGAGACCTGCGGATCAATGAACATGTTCTTTCTGTTTCCGTACGCACGGATATTGCCACGCGTCTTCAGCTCTTTTTTCTTCCCTCCGGTTTCCTGAAGGTAATGATAATGGCATTCCACCATATCGCTGTCGTCCTTCTTTGCCAGCCGGTACAGCTTCTCAAAAATGGTCCGGTCCACACAGTCATCCGAATCGGCAAACCCGATATACTCTCCCTTACTTTCCCGAATCCCGAGGTTTCTGGCCGTCGCCTGTCCGCCGTTCTCCTTTGTCAGCACCCTGACCTTACCCGGATACTGCTCCTCGTATCGTTTCAAAATCTCAAGCGAATTGTCTGTCGAGCCGTCATTTACGGCAAGTATTTCAATTTCACCCAATGTCTGATTGACCAGTGCCTCCATACAACGTACAAGGTACTGACTTGTATTGTACACCGGAACGATTACACTTACCTTTACCATTTCACGCCTCCCGACAAGCATCTGTCTTACTTGTAATTATAATACTTTTTTCCATCTTGTAACAACTCCAAAATTTTTCTTGCCTTTTTTTCACTTTATCATTATACTTAAACTAGAAAATGACAACGGAGGGATATCCATGGACAGAACCACTACCATCCACATGTTAAAAAAACTGAATGTTACCGACCTTGCCGGCGAGAAAGTCATGATTGATTTTGCAACCGGTAAATATTTCATGATCCGCGGAACGGGAAATGACATCTGGGATCTCATCCAGGATGACATTACCGTTGATGAAATCATCCGTCGGCTTTTATCCGAATACGATGTAGCAGAAGAAGAGTGTGAAGCCTCTGTGCTCTCCTTTTTGGAGAAGCTGCAGTCATATGGATTTATTGAGTGAGGCGCTATTTTCACACACCGTTAATCCTACATCTCCCCTATACAGGAGCTTACCCGGGAAGCTTCCAATATCCGTCCTTCTCCATGACAGCAATCATTTTTTGGGCTACCGTTTTCCAGGAATACATCTCCATATAGGACAATCTGCTGTTTTCCACATTTTTCTTCAGCCGCTCTTTATTTTCCAGCAGCTTTTCCATTGTCATACACAGCTCGTCAACATCATCACGTTGTATCAGATAGCCGTTATTATCCTCTTCTATAAACTCCGGCATGGCAAATGCGTTTTTTGCAATACACGGGAGGCCAAATATTAATGCCTCTCCAAAAACCAGACCATATGCCTCACACCTTGACGGCATTACAAAAAAGTCACACTTATTATAGTACTTCAACGTATCCTGATAGCCGGTAGGTCCGACAAAGTGAATTCCATCCCTTCCTTTGACACAGGACGGCTCCGTTTCCGGACCAAGAATATATAGCTCTGTCTTAGGATACTTTTCGTGAACCTTTTGAAATGCTTCTGTAACAAGCGGACCGTTTTTTCGTTCCCAGTCTCTTCCTACAAAAAGAAATTTATTACCATCCCTCTGACTTCCGTCTATTTTTGAAATATCTACATTACACCCACCGCCTACACAGTGCACTTTTCTTTCCGGAATTCCCAAGCGTTCCGTAAAATCCTTCGCCAGAAAGGAAGACATGGTAAAGATTCCCCTGCATTCCCCGGTCCACTCGTCCACGATGGCTTTTCTTTCAGAAACATACTTCTCCGGAATTCCATTATTCAGCGGTGTGAAATCCATGAGCTCCTTTTGATTCTTTCGCAATTCAAGCAAATACGGCACAGAAAAGTCAATAAAAGCATACGCGTCCTTCGTATACTTCGAACGGTACTGAGTAAACATGAGTGTAGGAATGTTTTCCTTCATTTTTTTATTTCCGGCCAGCTGCTTTTCTGCCTGTCTGATCATTGAGACCTCAAAATCATTTTTTTTGGTGATTTTCAACAGGGCTCTCAGCAAATAATATTTAAGCTTAACACACTTTTTTTCATTTATCGGAATATCGAATAATGTAATTCCTTCCTGCTCAAGTGCCTGAAACAACCCATATGATGTCCCCGACCAGGTATAGCTCCGACCTCTCTTATCCCATTTTTCGACAAAGTTTAGCTCCCTTTGCATAGTCATTTTCCTTCTCACCCTAACTTTTCTTCAGTTTTCTTTTCACAACACGAACCAGTCCGAAGCTCTTTTCCGCCCAATATAGTCCCAAGAACCCGATTACAATATCTATCAGCCAGCGAATTACCAGCATCTCTTCCAACAACACGGCAGTACCTCCGGCAAGACAGACAAAAAAAGAGGATTGAAATAATACAGGGAGCGAAACGAGGCTTCTTCCGTGTATTTTTTTAGCCAAAAGATAATGAAATACATAATACAGAAAATAAGTAATCAGTGTGGTATAAGCAGCTGCAATGTATCCATATTTCGGAATGCAAAAATAATTCAGCACAATGTTCAGTGCGGCAGCCATCACACTTCCAAAAGCAATATAATTTGTTTTTTTATAAAAATACTCAACATATACCGGTATCGTATAAATAAATGAAAAATATGCTCCAATTATGACAGGAACTATACATGATGTTGTGTTCCAATACTCTCTTGCCCCCAAAATTTTGACAAGCTCGGGAGTTCCCAATAGCACCATGGAAACAAACAGTGCAAAACCAAACATGTATTTAGAGGCATACCTGCGGATAGAAGTATAATCCTTTGCATCCATCTTCTCATAAAACCAAGGCTTCCAAACCTTATCTAACGACGTACTGACAACGACAACGATGGATTGGATGGTTCCTGCAAAGCTATACAAACCTGCTTCCGCTGCTCCAACCATTCTTTTTATCATGATACGGTCAAAAGAGGCCAAAATCACCTGGGATATACCGTGTGGAATAATCGGAATACTGTACCGCAATGCATATGCCCAATATTGCTTCTTTACTACAGGTCGGCTCATTTTAAAGAAATAATAGCAGATATATGCTGCAATCACAATAACAGGAAATGCCACTCCAAGAATCCGCCCCATTAATCTGTCGCCTTTACAAACCGTCAAAATCAGAACAACGGATACCCCCATATTGGACAATGCATTCACAGAAGTCAACAGGAGATAGGACTTTACACTGTAACTTAAACTCACATAGGAATTGAAAAGCTGAAACAGTGACGAACCAAAGCAATGGAAAATCAGAATATTGACAATCACCCTGCTCAGTCCCAACATACTGCTATAGCCATCATAAAACATATTGGCAGCAATAAGCCAAATACATGTGCTTATCCCCGAAAGGAGAATCAAAGATGACACATACTCATTAAATTTCTCTTTGTACTCATATTTTGCATTTGTAATACTGGAATGTAATGCCAGTCCGAGGATAATATATAAAATTCCTTCATAGGATAAATATGCGCCAAAATTTCCATATTCCTCCGTCGTCAGCAGTCGCGTAAAAATCGGTGCCGACAAAAAGGTAATCCCCTTTAACAGGTAATTTCCTATGATATATCCTGCTCCTGCTTTAAGCACTCTGTTCTGTGGCTGACTTCCTTTTTTTTCTGTCTTCTCCATCTTTTCCAAAACCGATTTCCTCACCTCATTCTGTATAAAGCTCCTACACTTTACCAAATACAGATAGAACTGCAGAGACTGCTATTTAATAATCTTTCTTAATGTTGCTATCCCCTTTTCGCCCAGCACCTGCTTAATAACAGCCTTTGCCTGTCCCTTTACATCCAAATCAAGATTTGCCATCATCTGGAATGCATTACTGTCATTTTTTGACTCGGTAAATATCTCAAACAGCATAGGCTTTTCGGTTAGCTCAGGAGTCACAAAACGCTCCAGTGCTTTTCCAAACTCCGCTGTATTCGAAGCAGTTAAGTATTCAAAACCAAGATTCTCCGCATAATTCTTCACCAAATCCGGAGACTTCTTCCCGAAATGACCCGCTGCTGCAATATACTTATTCGCTTCATCAAAACCAAGCCAGACCTGCGATGGATGTCCGTTGTGCCGGAAGATATTCCCGCCATCATTGTTTACCACAATAAGCCTGAGATTGTTCCCTACATGGCGATTGCCTAGCGAGTTCATATCATAAAAGAATGTCAAATCTCCCACCACACCGAAATACAGCTTGTTCCTGTCGGCAAAGGAAGCCCCTATCAATGCAGACACACATCCATCAATTCCCCGGCAGCCCAGATTGCAGCTTGAGCGCACAGTTGCCGGAAGCTCAAATAAATTCCACGCTCTTATCGAATCACTCACACCAAAGTGAATTACTGAGTTTTCAGGCAGGCCTGCAGAGACCTTAGCTGCAACATAAATACTCGAAAACGGCAGCTCCGGAAGGTTTTCCTTTAATTTCTTCGATAAAGCGATGCATTCCTTGTAATAGGTATCCTTTTCGTTTCCGGTCGCTTTCGCATATACTTCGAAAAACTGATGTTCCTGCATTTCAAACACTTTGGAAAGATTCTTGAATGTATCTCTTATCTCTCCATCCGGACTGACACGCCATGTCTGTTTTGCCGCTCTGATTTTCTTTGAAAAGGTATCATCACCGATTTCTTCTCCGATATGAATGACAATATCGATATTTTGCAAAATATCATAGTTAAGCTTCTGATATGCAATCAACGATGCCTGTACCCGATATTTCCCGTAATACTTGCTTCCATGGTCGCAGAACACTACCGCATCATACGTTCCGCAGAATGTATCAATTGCTTTTCTTTGTCTCTCAGACCATTCCTTATGCGAACCGCATACGACAGCAATCCTTTCGTTTTTCAGTTCCGGTAACACATCATCCAGCGTAAAGCGGTGAATTACTCTTACACTCGGAAGATTCCGCACAGAGAAATCAAACTTAGGTCCACCCCAAGGCATATTGATATGTACCGGACCACCTCCATGTCGCTTTAGCTCCAAAATAGCCGTATTGATTAAAAGCTCACTTTGCTTCACATCATTTTCATCCTTAATCACAGGCAGGTTGATTTTTCTGCGCATGGAATCGTTTGGAGAAACACTTCTGTCAATGACCTGAGGCTCTAAGTGTCCGACATAAGAATATTCATGAAGGCCGGTAACCGCTAAAACCGGAAGCTTTCTATGATATGCCTCTGTCATACCGGAATAGTAGTTTCTTGAAGCAGTCGCCTCTGTACAGGTAATAACAACCGGCTCCCCCGTTTCTGCTGCAAGTCCGCATGCCATATATGCCGCACTACGTTCATCCACACAGGAAAATACCTCAAAGAAATCATCCTGCTGCAGGCTTGCCATAAACTCAAGATTCGTTGTCCCCGGTGATGCAATCACCTTTCTTATCTGATGTTCCTTTAGTAATGCCATAAGTACCTGAACATTTACGTTGGTTGAATAATAGTAGCTCATAGACTTCCCTCTTTTCTATGGATTATTCTCCTTACGCTCATATACAATAAAACCGGTAAAA
>CALZBV010000057.1 GCA_945622055.1 uncultured Clostridia bacterium | reverse complement strand
CCGCTCTCCAGTGCAGCTTTGTTACAGTACGCCACATAGCCAATCCGGTGAGTTCTGGTTGCACGGTCATCCCCGTTATCATCCGGTGAGGTAACCACGGTTTCAAAGCCCTCCTCACGCAGCATCCCGACAGACGCCGGATTTACCTCTGTCTCCAGATGTCCCATCATTCTGCGGAAGTTTCCGGAAAACTCCAGATAATCCTTTTCGTACTCTGCCGTCTCCTTTACCAGAAGATGAGAAACCTCTTTTTTCAAAAGCGCATTACATTCTGCGGAATTTCCTACGGAAATCACCGGAATATCCTTCGCCTCAACCTCCGGCAGGCTGCTTAAGCCCTGCAGGCTGACAACAACCGGTGTAATATCCCCCGGTCCGTACAGACCTGCGCCCTGCTTTCTCTTTAAGCAGTGTTTTGCCAGATAGTCCGCAGACCTTCCGGCCCCATACAGACAGGTACGAAGAACGGCACCGCGGATATAACGGTCTCCCCAGGTTTTATTAAACCGGTCCCATAAAATGGCCATGCCATCCTCATAATACTGGCTGATTCTCGATTCGTCCATAATTCGCTCAAACATGTCGTCCGGCGCATTCTCCCAACCACCCTCACAATTCGGGTAAAAAAAGGCTACGCTCGTTCCATAGCGCTTTGCAAGGTCTTCCAGACCGCTGCTTTTTGCAAAATCCACTGCCTCAGCAGGGCTCTGTCTCCTCTCCTCAAACACCATAAGATACGGCGCCTGAAATCCGTAATTTACAATATCCGTGCACAACTCACACTCCGGCACATAGACCTTTGCAATAAATTTTTCAAAGCAATGCTCCCAGATTTTTCCTCCGCTGACCAGCTGTACCTCCGGCTTTCCCTTCATCTCTTCTCCCTTCCGGTACTGCAGCTTTTTTGCAATACCTTTCCTTTCTATGTACTAATAATAATACTAATTAGCCATCATTACCTCTCATATATTGCGAAAGACCTCTCATTTTTTACCACTTTTTTATCCTCCGGTTTCAGCTCCCTCCTTTCCGGACAGAAGCAGGAAAATCACAAAATCAAGAAAGCCTTTGCAAAATCCGGGAAAATCAGTATAATAGGCTTATAGTATATTTCTGGTTTCACGGATATTTATGCGAAATCAGACAAGTGCGTCATTTGCACCAAATGAGGGGGACACAAAATGAAAGCAAAGTACATTTTTTCTGCACTGACCACAGCCTTCTGCCTGGTGGCACTGCCGGCCTGTGCAAAAACAACCGGAGCAGGGCGGCTTCCGACACCCACATCCTATACCGTGCGGCCGACGGTAACATCCGCTGTCACGCAGCCTCCGACACCCACTCCCTCCCGGGAGCTTGACCCGTCGGTGCTGCAAAAAGAACCGGTAGACGGAACCGGCCTTTACCGTCTGACCGGACTCTCCTTTTCCCCGTCTGATTTCTTTCTGACCGAGAATGCACTTTTGGTCAGTCTGAACACCGGCGATCTGAGCATGGAAGAGCCCGGTGATTCTGAAAACATACCTCCGCTCGTCATCGGAACCATCGACCTGAAAACAGGAGCTGTAAAGGAATATACACTTCCCTATGCCTCTGCCGGTATCGATCCTTCTTCGGAATTTCTGATATATACGCTTTACCCGCTTGGCGACGGATTTCTTCTGACAGAGGAAAGTCAGGGACTCCTTGCACTTTTGGATGCTTCCTTCCGGATACAGGATGAGACGGTTATTGCTTCGGAAAACTATCTCTCCGTTTACAAGCAGGACAAAAACCACCTGGTAGCCTGGAGCTATCCTTCCAATGACTACCATGTGATTTCCATCGACGACAATCAGAAGCTCCATGTGGAAACCAGACAATTCTTCCGGGATGCGGATTATGAGGTTACTGGTCTTCTCGAGCTTTCAGAGGACAATCGGGCTGTTCTTTGCGTTGCCGAGTATTCTGACGAGGCTGAGGCTGCCGATTCGGTCCTCCCGGAATCATACGTTCTGCTTGACCTTGCCAGTGGACAATACTCCCCGCTTCCGATCAATGTCTACACCAACGTATTTTTGCGTAAGGACTGCATTATCCTCAATGACTACTACAAGGACTGCGTTTCCGTTTACACGGTCTCCGAGCCTACGCTCGAAAGGACGTTTCCGATTGAGGAGAATGCGATATTTCAGGACATTACAGACGAATACATCCGTTTTTCGAAGGAGGATTATGATGCAGGGACTGCCTCCCTCTACACCTACTCCTACGAAACCGGTGCACTGCTTTCTGTCCTGACCTATCCGGCAGACTGCAAATATGTCTATATCGCCGAAAGCGCAGATTTTGGCAGCACGACCTTCTTTCTGGCGCCGGAGGATGATATGCACAATGCCCTGTTTTTCGGGGAAGCACAGGCTGCAGAACCGTCTGAACCGTTTTCTGCACTGTTTGCCCGGAAAAACTATGAGTACGAAAATACACAGCTTGCTGCCCGGATTCAAAGGGAATTCAGCATTCCGGTCTTTATCGGCAAGGATGCCATCCGCCATACCGGCAGCTACTTTACCGTTGCGGAAAATGACAGCAAAACCATCAACCATGCGCTGAACACCCTGTATGATTTTCTTGCCGCCTTCCCGGACGGATTTTTTCCGGAGCTGCTTAATGCAGCCTGTGACTTCGACACTATAGAAATCTATCTGACGGCAGATATCAAACAAATTCCGGACAGCTTCAACACACTTACCACCGCCGGTGGATTTGTTGTTACGGTCAACCGGGTGAAAAGCATGACGGTCGACATTACAGATTTTGGCTACCGCAAAACATTTGCCCACGAATTCATGCACATTATCGAAGATGTCATGTACCAGAAATGGTTTGAGGGTGACCGCGAATACGAAGTATTTCAGCGTTTCTCCCAACTGAATCCAAAGGGCTTTGATTACCTCTACAGTTATGAAAACTACTACGGCTCCCCATACTCGTCTTACTGTGGCAGCAACTGGTCTTCAGAGGATGACACGGAGCTTTTGGACAGCATCTATTTCATAGACGACTACAGTCTGACCTACGCATCGGAGGACCTCGCAAGACTGTTTGAAACGCTGGTTTTCACATCAGAAAAGGACGTTCCGGCCTATTTTCGCAGCCGTCCGATACAGCAAAAGGCTGCCTACCTTTGTGCCTGCATCCGTGACAGCTTTGACTGCATTTCAGAGGAGGATGAGCCTTTCTGGGAAAGACTTCTTACTGAGCGCCTGTCCTTAGACTACTTTAAGGAGCACTACCCTTTGGAGTCTGATTAACCCCGGACAGAGCTCCCCTGGCAAGGGCTCTGCCGACATAACAAGTATCACGAAAGAGGTTTGTTCATGAAATATGCACTTTTTTCCCTTCTGCTTCTGTCTGCCTTCCTGTCAGGCTGCAAGCAGAACAAAAGCCCGGAGCTGACTCTTTCACCGCCCGTTTTCCCCACGGTCTCTGAATCTGCACAGGAACAGGCACAGGACGGGAAGGAATCCACAGAAGAGCCTCCGCTTCCTACCCTGGTGTCCGAAACCGCTCCTGTAACATCACCTTCTGCCACACCGGTTCCTGTGAATACCGACACAACGACCTTTACCTATCTGGTCAATCGGGAATATACCCTATCCGAAGACTTTGTTCCGGAGGGGCTGATGACACCGGACATCCTGTTCCCGTTTTCCGATACCTCCATTGATAAGGCAAAAATGGTTCCGGCTGCGGCAGAGGCATTGGCAGAGCTGTTCGATGCAGCCTTTGAGGAAGAAAAGCTCGTTTTGTACGGAGTATCCGCTTACCGCTCCTATAGCCGGCAATACACCATTTACGCAACAAATCTTGCGCGCTACGGAACGAAGCAGACCAATCAATACTCCGCTGCCCCCGGTGCTTCCGAGCACCAGACCGGACTTTCCATCGATATTTCCTGCCGTTCGGAGGGCTTTGCTCTGGAGGATACCTTTGCAGACACTCCGGAAGGAATCTGGGTGGCTCAAAATGCCCATCGCTTCGGCTTTATCATCCGTTACCCGAAGGACAAAGAGGCCATCACCGGTTACAGCTATGAGCCCTGGCATCTTCGCTATGTCGGAACCGTGCTTGCCGCCATGCTTTATGAAACCGGACTTACACTGGACGAGTATTATGGAGCTTCCTGCACTCTGACGAAGGAGTATCTGGATACAACCCCGTTCATCGATACCACTGCGGAACGGTATCTGTCCATTTATCGTCAATATCACTAAAATGTAACCAAAAGGAGAACACTCTTATGAGAACTGTATTCACTGTGCTGGCAATCGGTCTGTTTTTCATCATTTCCTTCCCGTTTTGCCTTCTGCTGCTCTTGCTTCGCCGTTTTAACCGCGGATTTCCCAGTTTATCGTCCGAAATGCCTTCCGCTTCGTTATGTTTTTTGCAGGAATGCACCGCAAGGTCATCGGTGTCGAAAACGTTCCCCGGGATCGTGCCGTTTTATTTGCCGCAAACCACAAAAGTATTATGGATGCACCACTGAGCTACATTGCAATTCCGGTATTGACCGGATTTATTTCCAAAATTGAGATTTCCAGGATTCCATTTTTGAATCTCTGGATGAAAAACGTAAACTGCATCTTTTTTGATCGTTCGGATATGCGTGCCGGAATGAAAATGATTCTGACGACCATCGATTACATCAGGGACGGCTACTCTATTTTAATTTCCCCTGAGGGAACAAGAAGCCATACCGACGAACCTCTGGAATTCAAGGATGGTAGTCTGAAGGCTGCACAGAAAACCGGATGTCCGATTGTGCCGGTTGCCATTACGGGAACGGACGATATGTTCGAAAATCATATGCCGTGGGTTCACAAGCAGAAGGTTATCATTGAATTCGGAAAACCGATTCTTCTTTCCGAGCTTCCGCCTGAGATTCAGAAAAAGCCGGGCGAATACGTACGTGCCGCTGTCGTGGAGATGCTGAAAAAGCACAAGGAAATGCTGTAGTACTCCGTCGCAGGATTTTTTGCTTGCGTAAACATGCTTTGCGTGGTATGATAGCCTTGTATTATTATGGAAAGAGATTTAGGAGGATAAAAAATGAAGCCGTTAACCGTTGTACTGATTGTACTGGCGATTATCCTGGTCGGTCTGATTATTCTTTCCCTCGTTGGAAGAAAGCTTCAGAAAAAAGCCGATGCAGCACAGGAAAACATTATGGTAGGTGCCCAGACCTACTCCATCATGGTAATTGACAAAAAACGAATAAAACTAAAGGACGCCGGGTTCCCGCAGATTGTGCTCGACCAGACACCAAAGTGGCTGCGTGGCCGCAAGGTTCCGATTGTAAAAGCCAAAATCGGTCCAAAGATTACAAACCTGATGTGTGATGAAAAGGTCTTTGAAAAGATTCCGACCATGAAGGAAGTAAAGGCTGTCATGAACGGCATCTACATCATTGATGTAAAGGGACTTCGTTCCGGACTGGAACAAAAGAAGGGAAAGAAGGGCTTCTTCGCCCGCCTTCGTGATAAGGCTCAGAAGGTAGTTGACGATGACAAAAAGGAACGTCAGTCAGCTTCTGCAAAGAATGCCAAAAATACCAAGACTTCAAACGAAGCCTCAGAAAAAAAGAAAAAGAAGTAAAGCAAAGGCGGTCAGAACAGACCGCCCTTTTTCTGCTATTATACCATTGTTTCCCAAAGCAGCCTCCCGGCTACTTCTGTTCTGCCGGAGTAATCCCAAGTGCCGTCAGCACCTTACGGATTTCCTCAGTCACATTGTAATCACCGTTCTGGTCGTTGAGATAAACCTCCCTGTCATCCGCAATCAGCTCCGAAAGCTTTGAAGAAACCGCACCGGAAAAGGAAACAGGGTTGTTTGCATCGTACGGAATAGTAACCCCGTCAATCTTTACATCGGTTCCGTTTACAACAATCTGAATATCCTTTCCTGCCTGATTGCCTTCTCCCTCCTTGTTCTCCTCTGCAGGAGTCGGTGTCAAATCCTTATTCTCCTTTTCGGGATTTTCCGTCCTGTTGTCATTCTCTCCATCCGCATCCGCGGTCGGTCCCGAGGCTCCACCACCGGAAAAGACCCCCAGCGCATCTGAGATATCCCCAACACAGCCCTGCATCCAGGCTACCACTGCAACCAGTGCCGCAATCGGAAGTGCCAGTAACGTTTTCTTTGCTCCACCCTTTTTCTGCTTGTTCCTGCTCATAAGTTCCTCCTCTTCGGTCATTCCTCTACCCGCTTTACCTGATATGGTATTGCAAGCTTTTTTATCGTTTCGGTCACCCACAGATATGCTGCATTATCCGCATAATCATCCCAGACCGTTACGCTCATTCCATCATAATACGTTTCAGAAAGCATCTGTTCCAGCTGTCCTGCCTCAGAGAATACCGTTTCCCCTGCCGTCACCTCGCGATTGTGAATGCGCAGGACGATTTCATTTTCCGCAGCTGCCAAAGCCTCCTGCGTTCCCTCGCCCCCCTCGTCGCCAACACCGGTTTCGCTTCCGATGCCCGCACCGGCACCATCACCGACTCCGACACCGCTTCCGTCTCCAAATCCAAGTCCGGTTCCTGCACCTGCAGTCAGACTAAGCAAAATCAGCAGAACGGCAGCAGCCCAGCCACCGCGGTAAAGTCTCCTGCTCCATGTCTTTTTCTTTAATCGTTTTTTAAAAACCGATGCCACAAGACAAACTGCCAGTACACCAAGACCCAGTCCATACAACAGCCTGTTCCGGTTCATATAGGACCTTCCCAGTGTCTGAAGGACTGTCCACGTTGTCGTATGCGTTCCGGACACCACAGGTCCGCAAACAGCCGTATATTCCGAAAAGCTAATACACATCCTCAAAAGTTCGGTCCAATTCCTCAATAATCCGGTCTATCCTTTCTTTATCACGTCGTAAAATAGATTCCTTGTTAATATACAGCATAATCACAGTTCTTTCGCTTTTTGCCGTATTCTCAGCACTCCGCACCTCGTTAATGTATTCCGTAAGTGCATTTTTCAGACGTGAAAATGCACTCTCCACATTGGTGCTTTGAAACTCAAACGGTTCAAACGTAAGCCCCGGCGCCTCTGCCGACAGCCTACGTTTCGTCGAATCCCCGCTATCATATGTGCAATAAATCGTAACGAGCTTTACTCTTTTCCCAATAACTTCTCCTTCGTACGCTTCCCGAAGACTTTCCTTCGCCTGATTTTCTGCCGTCAGAGCGAAAACCTCCTCCTGAAGCAGCTCCACCCGTCCTGTCAGAGCCTTCACCTCGTTCTCCGCCTGTTCTACTTCCTTTCCGGCCTCTTCCTGTGCCGTTATCGTAGCACTGGCATTGCTGATAATCACTGCAAAAAGAAAAATAAAAATAATATCCAGAAGCGGTGTGAGATCAATGGGTGCGTTCGGAAGACCTGCCGGCCCCGGATTCCTTCTCTGCAAACGCACTCACCTCCTCCCGGATACGCTGCTCCATCGTCAGCCGGTCAATGGCACCGTCGACAGCGTTAAATCTTGCATCGATTTCATTAATCATACGTCCCGGTCCGATTGCATCGAAAAACTTCAGAACAATAGAACAGATGAGTCCCCAGAGCGTCGTCCAGAGTGCACCGGACAATCCGGAAACCAACCCTTCCACATCATAAAAATCAGAATGAAGCACCAGTCCCAGAACCGTGCCTAAAATACCCAAAAGCGGAAACAGTGAAACCCACTGGGAATACACCACATAGCCTGCGTAAAAGCGATGAAAGGAAACACGGTTTTCCTCCAGCTTTTTGCGGTCGTACTCTACCTCAGTCGGCGTCACAATCTTAACATCCCCCTGCGCACCGAGCTTTTCTTCGTATCGGTTTGATACGACCTCAATGTTGCCAAATTCAGCCAGAATACTGCGAAACGTTCCCATGCTTGAGATCAAAAGACCAAAAACCACAAGACCGAACACAATAATCACAGCACAACAGATGATATTCAGAAAATCCATGCACTTCTCCTCCTTAGGATAGCTGCTCCGGTTTCTCACAGGACTGTACCTTTAAAAACAGCGTGCAGTCCGAAGCCTTTTCGTTGTTAATCTCCAGTCCGTATACAATCTTTGCGCGAATAAAATCATCCTGTTCAAGCAGTTCCACCGAATGTGTCAAAAGACCGACAAAAATCATTCCATAGGGTGTGGGATAGCTCGTCAAAAACTCCTCGCCCGGAACAAACAAAAGCCTCGTTCCGGTTGCATCATGCTTGTTCATTTCCAGACGATTGTCCGTGAAACGAATCCTGCACTTCACCGGCTGACCGTTTTCCTGCATTTCATCATAAAACAGAAAGTGCTCTCCGTCCTTGATATAATGCTGGCCAAACGTAATCACCTCAATCGGTGCCTCCTGCTCTTCCTCTGCATATTGAAGTCCCGTCAGGGAAATAATCACATTCTTATTCAAAACAAGCTCCTTTCGGGCAAAAGCCCTGTAAATCCACTATTCGAAGGTTTCCACCCTGATGTTTTCCGGACGAAGCACTGCCTCCGGCAAAATACTTGCGGCAAACTGCAGAAATTTTTCCGCACCGTCGCTCACATAAAACTCATGCTGAACCGGTGCATCAGACTCCCGTCCACCCGATACCGTCTGTGTGCTCATCAGATGATTTTCCTCGAGCAGATACTTCAGCTCACGTGCAGTTTCCACAGCCGGATTCACAAGCGTAACCCGCTCGCCTACCGCCCTCTGAATCATCTCCCGGAGTAACGGATAATGTGTACAGCCAAGCACCAGTGCATCAATATCCTTTTCACAAAGCTCGGACAAATAGCGCGCCACCACCTGTTCGGTAATCGGGTCGTTATTGGTCCAGCCCTCTTCCACGAGCGGAACAAAAAGTGGACAGGCCTTTGCATATACCGTCACCTGAGGATCCGTCTTTTTTAAAAACTTACTGTATATCTCACTCCGGATTGTCGCTTCGGTCGCAATAACGCCGATTTTACCGTTTTTCGTCGCCTCAGCCGCAGCCTTTGCACCCGGCTTTACCACACCGAGCATCGGAACGTCAAACTCCTTTTTCACTTCCTCCAATGCCACTGCACTCGCAGTGTTACAGGCAATCACAATAGTTTTTGCTCCTTTGGAGAGCAGAAAGCGGATAATCTGTCCGGAATAACGCGTCACGGTATCCGCCGATTTGTTCCCGTACGGCACTCTCGCCGTATCTCCGAAATATATAATTTTTTCCTGCGGCAGCTGGTCAAGAATCTCCTTTACGACCGTAAGTCCTCCGACGCCGGAATCAAAAACGCCGATTGGTGCATTGTTCATTCAAAGCCTCTTTCCGGAAGGTGTTTTCTTCCCGCACCTCCCCATACTTTTATTTTACTATTTTTTTTCGTATATTTCAAGTTTTTCAGTCAATACTTCCAGCATAACAAAACATTCCGGAGGTGCTTATGAAACCGGTAAATCCATACGAAACCAAGGTCCCTGGACATTTTTTCCCTGCAGCGCTTTACATAATTTCTTTTTTGCGGAAAAGTATTCTGGTAGCGTCCATACTTCTCTCTTTCTTTTTTTTGCTCCCGGACTCCTGCTTTCTTCGTCTGTTTGGGCAAAAGCCTGCCGAAGCAGGTACGGGAGCCGATGATTTTTCTGCCCGGATTTCCGGACAAATCCTCCGGCTCCATATTCTGGCAGATAACGATTCCCCACGTGACCAGGAAATCAAGCTGCATGTCCGTGATGCCGTGCTGTCTTACGTCCAGCCGCTTCTCTCCGACGCATCGTCCGTCTGCGAATCGGAGGAGCTTCTTCTTCAGGCACTTCCTGAACTGATTGAATGTGCGAATAATGCTTTGGAACAGTATGGTGCAGACTATCGCGCCACAGCCTGTATTTCCACAGAGTTTTTCCCGATTCGCCGCTATGGTTCCCTCCTGCTGCCGCCCGGCGACTACCGTGCTCTTTGTATCGTGCTCGGGCAGGGCCGCGGACACAACTGGTGGTGCATGCTCTATCCATCGCTGTGTTTTACCGAAGGAATCACCGGAACCGTATCTCTTCCGGAAAAAACACGTCTGGGACAACTTCTTGACGAAGACGACTATTTTCTCCTGTTTGCAGGTGAGGAAAAGCCTGAGCCCTCTCTGCGCATTGCAAAGCTGTTCCGTATTCTGAAACAGCGTTCCCGCTGCCGGTTTCGTTGACTTTTTTCCCCCTTCTGTTATAATATAAGCAGGCTTTCTCTTACAAAACACGAATGAATCCAAACGGAAAGGACACCGACGCCATGGACAGCATTACGGTCAACGCTTACGCAAAAATCAATCTTTCTCTCGATATCCTTGGGACTCTGCCGAACGGCTACCATGAGGTTCAGATGATTATGCAGTCACTTACGCTGCACGATACGCTTACACTTACCCGTACGGAAGAAAATGACATCCTGCTCACCTGTTCCGACCTCTCCCTTCCTGTCGATGAGAAAAATCTTGCCTACCGTGCCGCTGCTTCCTTTTTGAAGCATTTTAACATCTTGTCCGGCATTTCCATTGACTTGAAAAAAAAGATTCCATGTGCTGCAGGTCTTGCGGGCGGAAGCTCCGATGCCGCTGCCGTACTGCGTGGCATGAACGAGCTTTTTGCAACAAACGCTTCCGAAGAGGAGCTTGCCGCAATCGGAGTAACACTCGGCGCCGATGTCCCCTACTGTCTGTTTCTGGGTACTGCTTTGTCCGAAGGCATCGGAGAGCGCCTGACCAGACTTCCCGCTGCACCAGATTGCTTTTGCCTATTGGTAAAGCCGGAGGCAGGAGCCTCTACCGGACAGATTTACAAAAGTTATGACGCATTGGAGCCGACCGGTGTGATTGCGCATCCGCAGACCGATTTACTGCTTACGGCACTTCGCACGCAGGATTATCCGCTCCTTTGTGAAAAGCTCTGCAATGTCTTAGAGCCGGTTACCGCAAGGCTCGTTCCGGAGGTGGATACCCTCCGGAGGACACTTTCAACGCTTGGTGCCGACGGAGTCCGCATGAGCGGAAGCGGTCCTACCGTCTTTGGTCTGTTTTCTGATGAAGACACAGCAGAAAAAGCTGCCGGTCATATGAAAGCTGCCGGATATTATAATACCTTTCTGACGAAATTTTTCCAGCCGGACAAATAATTTCGTTTTCCCGTTAAGAAACCGGGCGAAAATTCCGATATAACAGACAGGATGAAATTTCACAACCAGGGAGGGTTATGCTATGAATACAAATCAGATTACTTCTGCAGCTACAGCATATCAGGCCGGCGGGACCTACAAAAAAGCGAATACCGCTGAAGCTGCCGATACTTCAAAGGAAGCTTCTAAGGCTTCAACAGAGACCGGAGATTCCGCGGTTGTCTGGGAGAAGAACAGCACCGACAAGGCTTCCCACAACAACACAAAGAATAAAAATTACGTTACGCTGACCAAAGAACACCAGAACATCATTGCCCAGCTAAAGGCAGATGCCGAGCAGCGTACCTCCCAGCTCCGGGATTTGGTAGAGAGCATGATTACCAAGCAGAACCAAAGCTTTCAGGTCGGTACCCTGACCGAGGAGAAGATGTTTGAGATGCTCCGTAAGGGACAGGTTACTGTTACCCCTGAGGTTCGTGCACAGGCCCAAAAGGATATCGCTGAGGACGGCTACTGGGGCGTGGAGCAGACCTCCGAGCGTCTCTTCTCCTTTGCAAAGGCAATTTCCGGTGGCGATACCTCTAAGCTTGATAAGCTGATTTCTGCCATGGAAAAGGGCTTTAAGCAAGCGACAAAGTCCTGGGGCGATGAGCTTCCGGATATCTGTAAAAAGACACTCGAGGCTGCAAAGGATAAACTCTACAGCTGGGCAAAGGAAAGCAGCACGGAGGATTCTTCTCTTACCGATGCGACCGCTTCCGAGCTGACCGGACAGGCTGCCACAACAGAGCTTAGCAAATAAAAGAATTTCATAAGTAAGATAAGG
>CALZBV010000056.1 GCA_945622055.1 uncultured Clostridia bacterium | reverse complement strand
TCTTGAAAAATAAAAGCGCCTACTCCATATAAAGCAATTATTCCCACGGAAAAAAGAAACAACCTTGGGTTAATTTGTACTAATATTACTCCACCCATAACCGCCAATACTGAATCTATCCCTATAGTTATTATTGCATTTGAAATAGCATACCTAATCCGATGCGAATCTGAAAACCTAGAAATATAATCACCATCGCTTCTCATATTTTTATCAGAAATAGGTATTGAATAAAACTTGCAATAATACCTATATGTAATTGAACAATCAATTTTTTTAGATAATCCAATCACTAAAATCTCTCGAATAAATGACATAACAATTTCTATGCAGTACATAAAAAGTAATAGGCAGAAAAAGACGTCTATCGTTCCTGCTTTCACAAATAATTCATGTACACATTTTTCAATAATTCCTCCCACTCCACTACTTTTTTCATGTTCACCTTTACAAGTTTCAATATACTCGCTATCACTATTTTCTAATGAAAATTCCTCAATTACTACTTCAAATGTATACGAAGTATATATACCAAAAAAATAAATTGTAAAAGAAAGGCATAGAATAAGTAATAATCTCTTCCAATATGGATAAGCCATTTCACATATCAACTTAACAATACGCACTTGATTATTTTCTTTAATAAAGCTTTTACTCGGATAGAGGTTAAGAATATGGCCTGACCAATCACTCTCAAACTTCATCAAACTAACTTTATTCTTTCCATTTTCGGGATCATAGTAAATAACATGTTTGTTATTTATTTTTGTAACAACTACATAATGTCCTTCTCTAAAATGGGCAATAAATGGCATTTGTACTTCGTTTGAAATAATTCCTTCTTGTAATTCAGAAAATGTACCATTGAGTGCTTCTGCTTCAAAACCCAATTTTTTTGCACCACTTACCATTCCAAATAAGCTAGTTCCATCACTTGTAGTGTTGGTAAATTCTCGATATTTTTTTATAGGATTCCTAAGACCATAGTATTGCGAAACCATTGCTAAACACGCAGGACCACAATCGCACTTATCATGTTGACTAATATAATGAAATCTCACTGCATTTTCTCTCTTCCTTATTCTTTGTACCTACCAATCATCATAGTAGGTACAAAGAAAAAATTAATCAATTAGGCTAACTCACAATGAGCATATTGATGATTTCTCAATTCCTGTTGAGCAAGCCAATTCGCTACAGCACATGAAATTCCGAGCCAATATGACTTCGTCGTATACCAATCACATCCTTCCCATCCACATCTTACAACGATCGTTCCTCCTGCAAGAACTTCCTTTTGTTTCATCTCTTCTACTTTCTTCATATTTATCTCCATTCCGCCGCCTCTGGCTGGCGGCACAAATAGTAATGAAAGTGTTTCAACTCTCTACATTGTGCTATAGAATAGTTTATAAGAAGCTACACTACAAAGCACAGGAGAAGGAGTTGTAATAGCTTTCTTCGTTTTAGACAGCATATTAATCAGTGTAAGTTCTGCCTTTTCAAGCACAAATCAGTGGTGTCATGAATCCGTACACTAAGAATTATGGATTATATCACATCTTCTATCAATGATGTAGATGCTATGATTGAAAATTTGTTTTCCTCTGAACCTGATTATGAAAATGCTATCCAGTTACTAACTACTATTCCGAGTGTAAAACGTGATAGTGCAATCACTATCATCTCCGAAATAGGTATTGATATGACTCAATTTTCAAGTTCCAAACGCTTGTATTGCTGGGCCGGGTTAACCCCTGGCAGCAACGAATCTGCTAGTAAGAAAAAGTCTGTTCGGATTACACGTGCCGGAATTTACCTCAAACCTGCATTAGTACAGTGTGCTCATGCAGCCGTAAAATCTGACAGATCTCCTTACTACAAAAAGAAATATGAATCGCTTGTTAAACACCGTGGCAAGAAAAGAGTCATTATCGCTATTGCTCGTATGATTCCCACTGCTATCTTCCAGATTCTGTCTACTGGTGAGCAATGGAATCCGAGCGTTCTTTACAAAATTGATATGTCTGCAGTTCTTGTTGAGAAACAAAAAAGCTAAAGCAATCAAGCAAGCCAAGAAACTTTTGCAACGGGAAGGTATTCTTCCTCCCGATGAGCCTTTGGCTTCTTAATCTTATTTCCTAACTCTACAACAAAAAATAAATTGCCTTCTTTGGACGCTTATTGAAGTGCGCCAATTTATAGTCTTCCTCTGCTTTCTTTCACATCATGCTCCTCCTTACACCGTTTTACAAATTATGACATTCTTTCATATGCTTCTGCAGCTCCACTTCAGCAATGGCCCATACGATAAGGTAAGTTGGACCCCAATATGTATATTCTTGCTTGTAATCACATGATAATGAGCTATACATACACGTTTTTACATAGGTTCCACCACCATTAACTTTCTTCATAATAGTACTGCTTACTTTCTTCACCTTAATCCCCCTTTCCGTTAATCTGTTATTATTAACAATCTGTCTTTTTCGCCGGCGTCTTCAAAGACAAATCATTCATAACCGCAGTTTTCTCCGTCCATAATAAAATCGGTTCCATACAACAACGTACTTATCAATAATACATTTTGTTACTTTTTTATTCTATTATTTTTTTGCCGTTGTTTTCTGTTATTTTTTGTTATTTCTTGTCACTGTGACGTGATATAATGCAAACGAAGTGAGGATTCATAAGCTTGCTTACAGAATCCGAGCGCAGTGAAAGATCACAAACGAAGTTTATGATCTAATGAAAACGTTGTGAGGATTTGCAAGCTTGCCTGCAAAATCCGAGCGGAGTGGAAGATCATGAACGAAGTTCATGATCTGATAAATTCTTTAGGAACAAAGAATATCGCTTTGCGATATTCTGCGCTGCTTTTGCGTCGCATTTTTGCGACATATTCCTTAGCAAAAGCGTGTGCATCCTCGCGGAGCGTTTTTTTGTGTAATAGGAAATTCGAGGAATTTCCTATTACACAAAAAAACGCCGTCCGAACCGGTATTTTGGTTCGTCCAGCGCTTTTCCTGCTTTATTCCAGAACTATTCTGTTTCCTTAACGTCTCTGTGCATCAAACTTTTCTGCCAGAACTGCAAGTATCTTCTCCATGGAAGCATCCGTCATTGCATCATCGACATCACCTGCAGCAGATGCGAAGGTAATCTTAAATGCCATGCTCTTCTTATCTGCACCAAGCTTTTCACTCTCAAAAATATCAAACAGGGAAACCTTGTTTACAAGTGCATCCGCTGCACAAACCGCGTCCATGATATCTCCACAGAGAGCCGATTTTTTCACCGTAACGGAAAGGTCGCGGATTGTCTTTGCAAATCCGGTTTCCGGAACATACTTAATTGCTTCCTTGAAATGCTTCTTTAAAAGGTCGTAATTAATCTCAGCAACAAAAATCTTTGTATCTGCCTTCTTACCTTCTGCAATTGCCAGACTGTCAACCACCTCATAACGAAGCTGACCGAACTGGCCAAGCTTCTCTCCCTCACAGAATACATCAGCAGTTCTGCCCGGATGCAAATACGGGGAAGTACCCTTCTGATAGGTAAAGGACAGGTCGTTTGCTGCTGCAAGCTTCTCAAGCGTTTCCTTCATTGTGAAGAAATCCTCACTCACGCCGCAGCTTCCGATACAAAGCGTTTTTACCTCATACGGTGCTTCGGTAAGCGGCAGAGCCTTCGGAATATATACATTGGCAAGCTCGAAGAACCTAAGCTCCTCATTACCGTTCTTTATGTTATTTTCAATTGCACGAACCATCGCCGGAGCCATCATCGTTCTCATAATGCTCAAGTTTTCCGTAATCGGGTTTAACAGCTCAATAACCTGTCTTTCCTTTGCATCCGCCGGAATCAGGAACTGGTCAAACTCGTTCTTTGCCGTCATTGCTATCGTCTGAATCTCAAAATAGCCCTGCGTGCAAAGGAACTGCTTTACGGAAAGCTCCTTGCTCTGTGCAGCATTCAGACCTCCGTTGGTAACCAGTGCCTCGCCCAGGAAAGTCGGAACCACTTTATCATAACCATATTCACGGATAATCTCTTCCGCAATATCCTGGTCATTCTCAATATCCTCTCTGTATCTCGGGATTGCCAGTGTCATGACTCCGTCCTTAAGCTCTACCTCAAAAGCAAGACTCTTTAAGATACGTACCATATCCTTTTCCGGGACTTCGATGCCGAGAATGTAGTTCACCTTTGCAGTTTCCACCCGGATGACCCTCTTTTCGCAGGACGCACCTGCAGTCACATCAAAATGTGTGGAGCTTACCTTGGCGATACCAAGCGTCTGTACAAGATTTAATGCTCTGGCAAGACCGCATTCTACCGAATACTCATCAATTCCCTTCTCATATCTTGCAGCAGCGTCGGAATGAAGTCCGAGACCTCTTGAGGTCTTGCGGATATTATCCTTCATGAACTTAGCAGATTCGAAAAGAACCTCCTTCGTGCTCTCAGTAATCTCACTGTTCAGACCTCCCATAACCCCCGCCAGGCCGACACCCTTCACCTTGTCGCAGATTAAGAGGTTATTATGGTTCAGAACACGCTTCTTCTCATCCAGGGTAATCAGCTCTTCTCCGTCTGCAGCTCTTCTTACCACGATGGAGGAGCCCTCCAGTGTGTTCAGGTCAAAGGCATGCATCGGCTGACCGATTTCAACAAGCACATAGTTCGTAACATCAACCATTGCATTGATTGCGTTGTGTCCGACTGCAATCAGTCTTCTCTTCATCCAGAGCGGAGACTCCATGTATTTTACATCATAAACATAGTGGCTTAAATATCTCGGACAGAGGTCCTTATCCACTACATTTACACTGACAGCAGAATTAACCGTACCATCCTCCGTGTAGGACATATCCGGATTCTTTACCTCCTTACCCAGGAATGCGGCAACTTCTCTTGCAATACCAAGTACCGACTGACAATCCGGACGGTTCGCGGTAATAGAGATATCAAAAACATAATCATCAAGTCCAAGATAAGTCTTAATATCCTCTCCAACCGGTGCGTCCTTATCAAGAATCATAATACCGTTCACATCGGCACCCGGATACCAGTCCTTATTCAGACCAAGCTCTTCTCCGGAGCAGAGCATACCATACGATACCATATCCTTCATTTTTCGAGGCGTGATTTCCATGCCATTCGGAAGCTTTGCACCAACCAGACAGGCCGGAACCTTTGCCCCCTGTACCACATTATCAGCGCCTGTCAGAATCAGGTGATCCTGTCCCTGCTCGCCGCAATTGATATGGCAGATATAAAGGTGGGTTCCTTCATACTTTTCAATGGAGGTTACTTCTCCGACGTATACCTTCTCGATGTTTTCACCAAGATATTCTACGCCCTCTACCTCAAAGCCGGACGCAAACAGCTTTGTTTCAAGCTCCTTCGGTGTAACATCAATATCAACATATTCTTTTAACCAGCTCAGTAATACTTTCATTTTGACACCTCCGATTACGCCTTAAACTGCTTTAAAAATTCCACATCGTTTTCGAACAGCTTACCCATGTGGTTAATTCCGTATTTTAACATTGCAATACGCTCGATTCCGATACCGAACGCCAGTCCGGAATACTCATTGGAATCAATGCCGCAGTTTTCAAGCACCTTCTTGTTAACAACACCACCACCGAGTACCTCAATCCAGCCGGTTCCCTTACAAAGGGAGCAGCCACAGCCACCACACTTAAAGCAGCTGACATCTACCTCAACAGATGGCTCCGTAAACGGGAAATACGACGGACGAAGCCGTGTCTTTGCTGCATCCGAGAACATATTCTTAACAAACTCATCTAACATACCCTGAAGGTCACAAAGAGTAATGTGCTTGTCTACAACAAGGCCTTCCATCTGAGAGAACATCGGAGAATGCGTTGCATCAGAGTCCGAACGGAATACCTTACCCGGAACCAAAACCTTAATCGGCGGCTTCTTTGCATCCATCACGCGAATCTGTCCCGGTGACGTATGCGTGCGAAGAAGCAGGTCATCGGTCAGCCAGAATGTATCCTGCATATCTCTTGACGGGTGATCCTTTAATACGTTCAGTCTGGTAAAATTATGATCATCATCTTCGATTTCCGGACCTTCAAATACCTCAAAGCCCATACCGGAAAACACATTCATCATCTCATACTTTACAGAGGTCAGTGGGTGCAGATTTCCAACCGGTCTGCTCTTTACCGGAACCGTGACATCCACCGTCTCCTTCTCATATCTTGCCTCAAGCATTGCTTTTTCAATGCCCGCCTTTTTCTCATCATAAAGGTTCTGGGCCCATACCTTCACTTCGTTCACGAACTGTCCGTATGCCTTCTTCTCTTCCTTGGCAACATCCTTGATGCCGTTCATCAATCCCTGCACCTTACCGGTCTTTCCAAGGTATTTTTTCCAGAATTCCGAAAGCTGTAAATCATTCTTTACTACTTCAATGTCATCCAGAAAAAGCTTCTTTAATTCATCTGCATTGAACATTTCTATCTCTCCTTTATCATTATTTTCTTTTTCACATATTGCAAGCCTCGCATGCTGAACCCACGCCGTTTTGCAGTGTCGCAAACATAAAAACGCCCCCCTGTACGAATGTACAGAAGGGACGAATCATCGCGGTACCACCCTTGTTCATGAAATTCATGCACTCGATATACTTTAACGCAGTAACTACGCCTGCTTAGTTTCTCACAGGAAGCTCCAATGCTGAAATTCACAGCTACAGGTCTCCTAAGATGCTTTCAGCCGGTGACATCTCTCTCTGCGCAGGACTTCTGGGACTGCTACTTACACATTTTCTCTGCTTATGAAAACTACTTTATCATACAAAATCACAAAATGCAAGTAGGAAAAAATACTTCTTCCTATTCTGCATCAAAATCAACGTGATAGGTCTGTCCGTCATCAATGATATCCACATAATGAAGGTCAAACTCATCCTCAAACACCGTCATGCTGCCTTCATAAATGAGCGTCTCACTCTTTTTCACAAGAAACAGATAATCCCCGTTTTCTTTTTCCTCGGATTCTGCACTGATATCTTTATAAAACTCAAGTCCGTCTATCTCCTTCGGATAGCCTGTCGCCTTGATTCTGGCTTCAATCAGTTGAACTATCTCTTCCATCACAATCTCCTTCAAATAAAAGCATTTTTCTTATTTTACCACGATTTTTCCGGAAGTACAACCTCTTTTTACTCTCTAAAGCTCTCTATTTCATCTGGAAAGAAATGCTTCCCCTTGCCTGCGTTCCCGAAACAGTCAGGCAGTATACTCCGTCCTCCGGAACGGTAACCGTAAAGGAGCCGGTATCCAGGTCAGTTCCGGCATATACCCTTGTTCCGTTTTTACCTTCCACGCCGATATCAAACTGTCCTTCGTTTCTTACCAGTGTAATTGTAATATCATCTCCGGCCGAAAGCGCATACTCTTCAGACAGAGAGCTATTCAGGCATACGCAGCCGTAAGACAGACAATCCTCCTCTTTGTTTGCCAAATACCTCGATTCCGGTCTCGGATTCTTATTCGAGAGGAAAAGACATAATAACGCCGCAAACGTCAATCCTAAAATCAATATCACATCTTTTTTCGGCCTCATTTTAATCCCCCTATGTTGTATCACTTAGGTACAGTAATAATCCCCATAGAAGTATATCATAATTTGCATCAAATATCAACGAATAATTCATATTATTCGCAATTTATTTTGAAACATCCTGTCTTAATCTCTGCAAAGAACGGTATAAATTCATTTTACCATACCCTACATAACGATTCGGATACGGAAATCCCCCTGAAATCGGCTCCGCCCCATACAACAAATACGACTTTAACCGTTCCCCATACAGATACGGGTCATTGCCGCGCAGGATACCCCATTGAAGCAGCAAAGCCCCTGCTCCCGTAACAAAGGGCGTTGCCATGGAGGTTCCGCTTTTGGTAGTATAGCCTCCTCCCGGTGCACAGGAAATAATATCCACTCCGGGCGCTGCAAGATCCGGCTTTACTCCCGCGTTTCCACCCGGAAATCCCCGTCCCGAAAAAGGAGCCGTTCCGTTTGTTACGGAATTGTACGCTGCTACCGCAATCGGACGGCTAGCCGTGGAAGGAATCGTCAGCGTTCGCTCCGGAGTCGGCGACAAAAATCCGGTCCGTTCATTTGCTTTCCCTGCAAAAATCCAGCTGTCATATCCTCCCAAAAGAAGCTCCACCGGTCTGAAAACAATTCTCCAGATTCCCGGTTCTATCTCCTTTCCGTCCTGTCCCAAAAGAGTAACCTCAATCTGCCGCAGCTGGCGATAAGGCGTAGCCTGACCGGAAAACACCTCTGCAACTGTTGTTCCGAACGAAACCTCGGCTCCGCCTGCAATCGGATACCCCTTTACCGCGACACCACTCCCGGCCTTTCCTGCCTCTATTGCTTCCCGTCTTCCGCCCGGAGACTCCAAAAAAATATCCACCGTGTCAAGCGCTGAAAGCCAGATTCCAAACCGTATTCTTCGTTCCCCGTTTCCAATCAGAAAAAGCTCCTCTGTTTCATTCCCTGCACGAAGAGTTCCGCCGACATGAAGCCCCACAGCCCCATCATTTCCGGTACCAATGCAGATGCAGTTCCGACCATACAATGCCATGTCATCCAGATAGGTTTCTATAAGACTTGACCCGTCATGTGCCCCCTCCTGATTTCCAAAGGAAAGGTTGAGAGCAAGCGGAACGCCTCGTTCTGCTGCATACCGGACACAAAAATCTACCGCTGTCATCACGTTCGTGGTCTGCGGAAATGGGTCATTTTGCGTACCGCCAAGCTTTACCACGAGTAACGTGCTTTCATAAGCAACGCCACGGTAACGACCTTGGGATGCACGGCCATTTCCGGCTGCAATTCCGGCCACATGTGTTCCATGCCCGCCAATATCCTGCTCCGGTACCAGGCCTTCTCCTCCCGCACCCGTTTCGCCCCGTAATGCTTCATTGATTTGTTCTTCGGTGTACAAAACTCCCTGCCGATACCCCTTGGGCGGTTCCGCAAGCATTCTACCGGCTCCGTTGCTTTCCTGCGCTTCGTCCGAGAACGGCTGCTCCGGCGTCTCCCTTCCCGCCGCTGTCTGGTCCCAAAGAGCCTCAATCCGCGTCGTTCCGTCCTCCTTTCGAAAATCCGGATGCCGAAAATCAATTCCGGAATCGATGATAGCAACATATACTCCTTTTCCGGTCAATTCCGGGTCTGACGCCTGTACCGCCGACACGCCGGTTGCTCTCCGTCCGTTTGCCACCCCCAAAAAGACGCGTGCCGGAATCTCCGTCCACAATATTTCCTTTGCCAAAAGCAGCTGCTCCGCCTTTTCCGGGGCAATGGTAATCACCGCATATCCTCCCAGAAGCACCTCCGCCTCAAAACCGATTTCGTCCGACAGGCTTCTTAAATCTCCTGTATACCGCACAATCAGTTCAATCATAAAAACCCTTTTCTTAGAGTTTATGTAGTTTTGTTACAGGGGTTGCAATGTCCTCTGCGGTTACGTTACATCTCAATCCAACATTTGTGTGCCACAGGGCGCACCGATAAAAATGGGGCAGCACCATCCAGCATGGTACCTGCCCCAATTTGTCCGCCTTTATACAGTTTTCCCACTATCTTAGCGTGCGCGGGTTGCGATTTCCTTCGTTACCTTTTCGATGAACTCTTCCAGTTTCATGGACTCGGTCTCGTTGTTATCGCGGTATCTTACACTCACGATGCCTTCCTCAGCTTCCTTTGCACCAAGAATCAGCATGTACGGAGCACGGTCAACCTGCTGTGCCTCACGAATCTTATAACCGATTTTCTCGTTACGGTCATCTAACTGCGTACGAACATTTGCATTCTCTAATGCCTCATTTACCTTGCTTGCATACTCTAAGGTCTTCTCACTGACCGGAAGTACCTTAACCTGCAGCGGTGCGAGCCATACCGGGAATTTACCCTTCGTTTCCTCGATGATGAATGCCATGAAACGGTCAAGAGAACCGAGAATTGCACGGTGAAGAACTACCGGAGTCTTCTCGTTGCTCTCAGAATCGATATACTTTAAGTCAAACTTTGCCGGGAGACAGAAGTCAAGCTGACAGGTAGAAAGCGTATACTCCGCGCCAACTGCCGGCTTTACATTAACATCAAGCTTCGGTCCGTAGAATGCAGCCTCACCGATTTCCTCGGTAAACTCAATTCCGATGTCACGAAGCACCTGACGAAGAGCATCCTCTGCGGTATTCCACATCTCATCGTCCGGATGATATTTCTCGGTATCCGCCGGGTCACGAAGAGAAAGCACACATCTGTAATTCTCAATGCCAAAATCCTTGTAAACATCAAAAATAAGGTCAACTACCTTGCTTACCTCCGACTTAATCTGATCCGGGGTAACAAATAAGTGCGCATCATTCTGACAGAAATGACGTCCACGCTCAATTCCCTTTAACGTACCGGAGGACTCAAAACGGAAGTCATGCGCAATCTCACCGATACGAATCGGGAGCTCCTTGTAGCTGTGCGGCTTGTTTGCATAAATCATCATGTGGTGCGGGCAGTTCATCGGACGAAGTACAAAGCTCTCTCCCTCTACTTCCATTGCCGGGAACATATTGGCCTTATAGTGTGCCCAGTGACCACTCGTCTCGTACAACGAAACCGTACCGACACACGGCGTCATAACATGCTGGTAGCCAAGCTTACGCTCTTTTTCCTTAATGTAATTCTCAAGCTCCTGCCATACGGTATAACCCTTCGGAAGGAACATTGGGAGACCCTTGCCGATTAAGTCATCGGTCATGAATAAGGACATTTCCTTACCAATCTTTCTATGGTCTCTTGCACGGGCCTCTTCCATCATCTTCTCATACTCGGCAAGCTCCTCCTGAGAGGTAAATGCAACGCCGTTGATACGGGTCAGCATCTTGTTCTTCGCATCGTTTTTCCAGTATGCACCGCTCTGTCCGGTAATCTTGAAGGCCTTTAATGCCTTCGTGTAGGTTACATGCGGTCCGATACACATATCAATGTAATCACCCTGCTGATAGAAGCTGATGACTGCGTCCTCAGGAAGATCACCAATGTGCTCCTCCTTGTACTTTTCCTTGCGGTCATGCATCAGCTTAACAGCCTCATCACGCGGTAAAATAAATGGCTTAATCGGAAGGTTTTCCTTCACAATCTTCTTCATCTCAGCTTCGATATTTGCCAGGTCTTCATCGGAAAGCTTCTTATCTCCGAGGTCAACGTCATAGTAAAAACCTCTCTCCGTTGCCGGTCCGTATGCAAAATCTGCCTCCGGATACAGTCTCTGGATAGCCTGCGCCATTACGTGTGCCGTGGAGTGACGAATAACATGCAGCACTTCCTCCTCCGGACACTCATACACCTTTCCTTCTTTGTCAATAATCTTCATAGTGTTCCTCCTTTTCACCGATGTTTGTTGGAAACTAAGGGATGAAAGCAACCACGATGCTTCGTTCTTCATAAAAATGAAAAAGTCCCTTTGCTGCCTTATGGCAACAAAGGGACGATATCTCGCGGTTCCACCCTTTTTGAAAAGCAGTTTCTGCTTTTCCGGCTTCGTTTGACGATAACGGAGTCACCGGGGCTCATTAGGCCCGCTCCGAGGTGGTCTTCCAACGGGGTTCAACAGATTGCTTCCAGCTTTTGCAATCCTCTCTGGGATGTCTGCCGTCTTACTTTCCTCTTCAACGCTTTCTCTATATGCCGTTAATTATAGCACTTCTGGGCGATTTGTCAAGGCTATTAGAAAAGTTTGTCGTGTGAAGCACGACGATTCCTTGAAAACTCCTCCTTTGTACTATGGCATACATATGCATTACATCCTCAGCCCTTCCCTCAGTTCCTTGTGAAACAGCAGATACCACAAAAGCACCGGAATCATAAACACTGCAGCTGCCGGAAGGAGTATCTCCCCATCGTAGCGTTCTGCCTCGGAAAACAGCAGGGAAAGGTTCTTCC
>CALZBV010000055.1 GCA_945622055.1 uncultured Clostridia bacterium | reverse complement strand
CATACTCCATAGGTTCATCAATCGCAAGAGCATTTAATGCGCACTGTGAATTTGGTGTGATCTTCAATCCTTCCTCCGCCTTACTACAATCTATGCGAAGAAGCATATTATCAAAAGTGGTTATATCTATACTATTGCAGTACTGGTTATATGTAGCATATATAAGTTTCATACCTTTTCTTAATTTCGTTTTTATTACAGATAAGATGGTTGTATTTATAAATTTTTATGTTTCCTATAATTATCCTTTAGAACATTAAACACAAGTATAACGTAAATCAGCTAAATAAATGCATTCTACGCCGGATACCGTCCTACAGTCCTGCCCGGATAAACCCTGCCGCCAATCACGATTTGCTCAGCAAGCGCAGTTTTAGGCTTTTCGATCAGCTCAATCAGCTTTTCCGCAGCCGAAGCACCTATCGTTTCCGTATCCTGAAGTAATGTGGTCAGCTGCGGCTCAATGTATCTGCCAAGCGTAACACCATCATAGCCTGCCACTGAAATGTCCTGCGGAATCATAAGTCCCTGCTCACGAATCACATTCATTCCGCCAAAGCAGGAAACATCATCCGGGTAAAGAATACAGGTCGGCGGTTCCGGTAGCCGAAGTAATTCCTCCGTTGCCCTTCCGGCTGCCACAGTGTCACGATAAGAAGCCTCCCGGATGTATTCGTCCGGAATCACAACGGATAATTCCTCTGCAGTTTTAAAAAAAGAAGAAAGACGACTTCTGGTGACCGCAGAATCACTTCCGTGAATATATGCAATCTTTCTGTGTCCCTGCCGGTACACATACGTAAACAAATCCCGCATTCCTTTGATATTGTCGGAAATCACGGCTGCACGTCCGTAAAACAGATGGTCAATCGTAACAAGCGGAATATCACTTTTTACCAGCTCCTCCACTTCCGGATTTTCAAAATCAATACAGGCAATCACAACTCCGTCAAAGCCACGATAGCGGCAATGCTCCAGAAAGGTCATCTTATCTTTTGAGCTTCCGGTGCAAAGGAACGTAATATCATACCCATGAGCTTCGGCAACCTTCTTAAATCCGTTTAGTACATGAGAAAAGTAATCGTGTGTCAGACCGCTCTGAGATTCATCTACAAACAAAACCCCAAGGTTAAAGGTACGCTTCGTCTTAAGTGCACGTGCAGATGAATTCGGGAAGTACCCAAGCTCTCTGGCTGCCCTCTGAATCTTTTCCTTTGTTTCTGCCCCGATATCACTCTGGTCATTCAACGCCTTACTGACTGTTGCAATACTGACGCCACACATTTTTGAAATATCCTTCATTGAGGCCATGCTTTCATCTCCTTTAGCGGTTACTTAATCGTTTTCGATACAATATTATATTACATTTTATCCAAAATCTCAACCTTTATTTTATGTTTTTTCATCTTTTTTACTAAATTAATGTAATATAACAGCTGAAATTTAATTCTTTTTTATTTTTTTTTGCAAATTCATATTGCTTTTTTGTTGGAACCATTGTATAATCCATATCAGAAAGCGTACTTTTGTAAGGTTTTATCACTTACTTAAACGTTTAACCCATTTTATGAAAAGGAGAAAAAATTATGAAATTCGGTTACTTTGATGACACAAGAAGAGAATATGTCATTACCTCTCCGAGAACTCCGTATCCGTGGATTAACTACCTCGGAACCCAGGGATTCTTTTCACTGATTTCCAACACCGCCGGAGGCTACTCCTTCTACAAGGATGCAAGACTTCGCCGTATTACCAGATATCGTTACAACAACGTTCCGATTGATATGGGTGGTCGTTACTTCTATATCAACGAGAATGGCACCATTTGGAATCCGGGCTGGTCTCCGGTAAAGACCGAGCTTGATTTCTACGAATGCCGTCATGGTATGGGCTACACCGTAATCACCGGTAAAAAGAATGACTTAAAGGCTGAGGTTACCTTCTTCGTTCCGCAGAACTATGATGGCGAGGTTCAGCAGGTAGTCCTTACGAACGAAGGCTCCGAAAAGAAGGAGTTTGCTCTGTTCTCTTTCGCAGAATGGTGTCTTTGGGATGCACAGGACGACAGCAACAACTTCCAGCGTAACTTCTCTACCGGTCGCGTAGAGGTTGCCGGTTCTACGATTTTCCATAAGACCGAGTACAGAGACCGTCGTGATCACTTTGCTTTCTACTCTGTCAATGACACGATTGACGGTTATGACACCGATCGTGATTCCTTCATTGGCCTTTACAATGGCTTCGGTGATCCTCAGGCAGTTATCGCAGGCAAAGCAACTAACTCCTTCGCAGACGGTTGGGCTCCGATTGCCTCCCATTATAAGAAGATTACACTTGCTCCAGGCGAAACCAAAACCCTGGTATACATACTCGGATATGTGGAGATGCCGGTTGCGGAGAAGTTCGAGGCTGACGGCAAGACCATCAACAAGGTAAAAGCGAATGCTATGATTGAGAAGTTCAACACCCCGGAAAAATTTGCAGCAGGCATGGCCGAGCTCAGAGCTTACTGGGATAAGCTTCTCGGCATTCTTTCCGTAAACACTCCGGAGAGTAAGGTTAACCGTATGGTTAACATCTGGAACCAGTATCAGTGTATGGTAACCTTCAACCTCTCCCGTTCCGCTTCCTACTTTGAATCCGGTATCGGCCGTGGTATGGGTTTCCGTGACTCTAACCAGGACGTTCTTGGTTTCGTTCACCAGATTCCGGACAGAGCAAAGGAGCGCATCATTGATATCGCATCCACACAGTTCCCGGATGGAGGATGCTATCATCAGTATCAGCCACTTACCAAAAAAGGGAACGCCGACATCGGTGGCGACTTCTCTGATGACCCGTTATGGCTTATTCTTTCCGTATCTGCATACATCAAAGAAACCGGTGACTGGTCCATTCTTGATGAGATGGTTCCGTATGATAATGACATGTCGATTGCACAGCCGTTACTTGACCACTTAAAGGTTTCCTTCTACCACATTGTAAACAACTTAGGACCTCACGGTCTTCCGCTGGCAATGCGTGCTGACTGGAACGACTGTATCAATCTTTCCTGCTTCTCCGATACCCCGGGTGAAAGCTTCCAGACCTACACGAATCCGAAGTTTGCTGCAGAGGGTGGCTATTCCAAGGTGGCTGAGTCTGTCATGGTTGCTACTCTCTTCACCTACACCGGTCCGAACTATGTTGGCATCTTAAAGCATTTAGGCAGGGATGATGAAGCAGCCGCAGCTCAGGCCGAGATTGACAAGATGAAGAAGGCTGTTATGGAGCATGCATTTGACGGTGACTGGTTCCTTCGTGCTTATGACTCCACCGGAGCTAAGATGGGTTCCAAGGAATGCGAGGAGGGTAAGATTTTCATCGAGCCGCAGGGCTTCGCTGTAATGTCTGAGATTGGTAAGGAAGAAGGCGCTGATATCAAGACGCTGAATTCCGTTGACAAATATCTGAACACTGAGTTTGGTCTTGTGCTGAACAACCCGGCATTCTCCAAATACTACATCCAGTATGGTGAGATTTCCACTTACCCGGGCGGATACAAGGAAAACGCAGGTATCTTCACTCATAACAATGCATGGATTATCTGTGCGGAAGCTTATGTAGGTCGTGGTGACAAGGCATTTGAGTACTACTCCAAGATTGCTCCGGCATTCACGGAGGAAACCTCTGATATTCACAAAACTGAGCCGTATGTATACGGTCAGATGATTGGTGGTAAGGATGCCGGTTCTGACATCGGCAAGCCGGGCAACCACTTCGGTCAGGGAAAGAACTCCTGGCTCACCGGTACTGCTGCATGGAACATGGTTGCTATTTCCCAGTATATTCTCGGTATTAAACCGGAGTATGACGGACTTATGATTCATCCTTCCATTCCGCACGAGTGGGACGGTTTTACCTCCACCAGAGCATTCCGTGGAGACATCTACAACATTACCGTTAAGAACCCGAACCATGTATGCCAGGGTGTAGTAAAAATGTTAGTCGACGGCAAGGAAATTGCCGGCAACATCATTCCGGTATTCGGTGATGGTAAGGAGCATGCAGTTGAGGTTACTCTCGGCTAGTTTCATTCTCCTCTTCACAATATAACCTTTCCCAAAAGGCACTAAAAAACGCTGAGTGATTACGGCACTCAGCGTTTTTTGCATATCCTTGCGTTTTGCATGGATACGTCCATCTTCGTTATCTCTGCGGTTTTCCCTGTTGTCTCTGCAGTTTTCCCCGTTATCTCTGCGGTTTTCCCGGAATCGGCGGGAACATATTGAACTGCAGCATTCCGGCACGTTCCATGCTGTACATAAAGGTAAGACGCGCCATTCCCTGATATTCCGGCTTAATCATGTAATGCATATACGCCTCAAGGACTACCAGCGGATGGTCCGAACGTCCCTCAATCTTAAAGTTCTTAAATCCCATCGGAACATATTTTTCCCAAATTGCTTCCGGAGACACATATGTACAAAAATTCTGAATGTGATAAACATTTGCTTTTAATCCGACCATATGCGGACACTGCCACGGGTCTACCTTCTCCCACTGTTCCTTCGGAAGACGCATATTTCTGGTAATCACCTTCTGATCCACCGATACTGCACGGTAATGCTCTCCCCGTCTCGGGCAATTCGGGATGCAACCGGCATTGATAAGTATCTCACAATGCTCTTTATCCTCGATTTTTGCCAGTTCTTCAAACTGATTGTTAATATTGTAATCCAGCACAACCAAATCATATCCCTTTTTCAACTCCGCATTTATCGCATCCGGAGTCTTAATCTCCTTACAGGTCGAGCAGGTAAGCTTCATCTTCGGATAATTCTTTCGGATATACTCCTCCAGAAGCGGAGAAACTACAATAACACCGTTCATTCCATTGTTTGCCTGTGTCAGGCAGTAATTGCAGTACGGATCCTTTAAATCCTCTTCCGTAAGCACCATGTTCGTATATGTAAAGCGCACCGGAATTCCCATTTCATTCAGACTGCGAATGACATATTTTACATAATCCGGACTGCATTGATCGCCTCTGGACACTCTTCCGCCATTCCAAAGGGATGTTGGAAATTCACCGAAGCAGGAGCCAAATGTAACACCCTCACGAAAATATTCCGGATGGGCCTGCTTCAGGCTAAACAGCATCATATGAAGCATAAAGTTATTTCGCAGTCCCGGTAAATGAAACTTTACTTCCATTTCAATCCTCCTGTATCTTATCCCATATTCCATCAAAAAGTACCAGGTTTTGTTTTCGCACGGTTACCGTTCCAAACGGAACTGAGCCGGCTGCGGATAATTTACCTGTACCACCTTCAGCCGTTCCAGATTACTCAGTACCTGAATACGAACCTTTGCCTGACACTCCGGGCGGATCAGATAATGAAGCAGTGCTTCCATTACAACAAAAAAGTTATCGGTACGTCCTTCTATTTTGAAATTCGTAAAGCCCATCGGAACGTATTTCTCCCAGATTGCTTCCGGAGAAACATATGTGCAAAAATCCTGAATCGTATACACATTCTGCTGTGCACCGGTGCAATATTTACATTCCCACGGGTGTAGCGGAACTCTCTTTTCCGGTGGAAGACTCATATTTTTTACGATATTTTTCTGATTCTCGGAAATATTGCGGTAATGTGCCCCTCTTCTTGCACAATTAGGCTCGCAGGCAGCATTTATCAATATCTCACAACGACTCTTATCCTCAATCTGAGCAAGCTCCTCAAACCGGTTGTTCATGTTATAATCGAGCACCACAAGGTCATAACCCTTTGCAAGCTCTGCGTTCACGCCCTCTACGCCGCGAATCTGTTTACAGGTGGAACTGGTAATCTTCATCCTCGGATAGTTTTTTCGTACATATTTTTCCAAAATCGGAGACACCAGAATCACACCGTTCATCCCATTGTGAGCGGCCTCCATACAGTAATTGCAATAAGTATCCTTTAAATCCTCTTCCGTAAGAAGCATATTGGTGTAGGTATAACGAACCGGAATTCCGAAATCATTCACACTCTTAAGAATAA
Organism: uncultured Clostridia bacterium; assembly: GCA_945622055.1. GTDB lineage: Bacteria > Bacillota > Clostridia > Lachnospirales > Lachnospiraceae > SIG307. Next base: position 5,982 of record CALZBV010000055.1, on the reverse strand, counting down.
CCTTCACATAATCGGCACTGCACTGGTCTGCTCTGGAATTTCTCCCTCCGTTCCAAAGTGATGTTGGGAATTCTCCAAAAAAGGAACCAATTTTCACACCCTCGCGAAAAAGCTCCGGATGCTCACGCAACATACTGGCAAACAGCATATTAATCGGGTAATTTCTTCGTATTCCCAGCAGGTGAAACTTTACCTCCATCAAAACCTCCTCCTATCTGCGCTCCAATACTCCCGGATATCTCAGATATCAACACTATTACTGATAGTTCATTATACACTGTCTTCTCTTTTGTGTCAAATCATGCATCTGCTGTCTCAGACCTTAAGAGAATAAAAGATCACGAAGCTTCGGATGCACTTCTCCATATGCCATGCCACAGCTTCTTACATGCATCGTATATACCAGCGAGCGCTTCGACACCGTATCCATCATGATACAGCTGCCGGCAGCACCATCCCAGCCAAACACACCGGCCGGTGCCTTTGCTCCAATCAGCTCCGGCTGAAGAAGTATCTGTACCCCGCAGCCATAGCCATACCCAAGACGTCCCATATACTTTGCAATAAAGTCCATGGACTGAGGACAAAGCTGATTTTTCTTCATGAGCTCAATCGTCTCCGGCTGAAGAATGCGAACACCCTCCCTGCTGATACCACCGCAGGCCATGGCATCCCCGAATACCGCATAATCCTTCGTACAGCTGATTAAGCCGGCACCGCCACTCTCATAGCTTTCCGAAAGCTGGTAACAACAGGACTGCTCCATCGGAAAGATTTCCCCTGCCATATTACAGTCAAACTGACGTGACAACCGTTCTACTCCATCGTTCATCGGTTTCGCAAAGAAGGTATCCGTCATACCAAGCGGATCCCAGATATTCCTTTTCAGGTATTCGCCAAAGCTCATACCGGATACTGCTTCAATGATTGCTGCCACCACATCATGACTCAGACTGTAGCAAAAGCTCTCTCCCGGAATGAAGTCCATCGGTGTCTCGGCAAAAGCATCAACGATTTCTCTTGTTGTAGCCGCCTGCCCCCGTTCCTTAAGGACACGCAAGATTCCCGGCCGACCAAGATCATAATCAAGACCTGACTGCATGGATACAAGATGCTTCAGCTTCATCGGAACGGAAAGCGGAACCACCGCAGCTCCCTGCTTTACCATCAGCTTCCGATAAGCCGGAAGATATTTCCCAACCTCATCCTCAAGGGACAGCCTGCCCTGCTCCACGAGCTGAAGCACCGCTGCCATCGTCTGCACCTTCGTCATCGAAAACATCAGATAACGCTCATTTCCGTTCATCGGCTGCTTCTTCTCTGCGTCCGTTGTCCCACGGAAATGATGATACAAAAGCTCATGATTTTCATAAATCATGCAATCTACGGAAGGAATTCCTCTGTCCACCAGGGAATCCAGATACTCTGTAATCTGATCAAACTGCATCTTATCTCCTCCTTTGCGTTTTTTCCTGCTTCTTATTCCAAACCAACGATTCGAAGCATCTTTTCCCTGTCAACAGGGAACGGACAATTCTTAAGCTTTGTCTCATTCGATAAAATCTCATTTGCGCAAAGAAGCAGCATTTCTTCGGAAATCGTTTCAAACCGGCAGAGCTTATGAATCAGCATATCCAGCTCCTCAAGAGATGAAAAACCGGCTAACCCAAGTAACTCCTCACAGGTCTTTTGGTCAGCTTCTCTAAGATATCCTGCCTGAAAATAACCGACGCCTGCACCATGTGCAAGTCCGAGATGGCAGGTGAGCGGATAGCTAAGACCATGCGGAAGACTTGTTCCGGTTAGTGTAATTGCCATTCCTGCAAGTGAGGACGCAAGCAGCATATTCTCATAATCACTGCTTTCGGCAGCTCTCTTACCTTCAAAAACCTCCTTGCTTTTTGCCCAGATTTTCAAGCTCTTTTCAACAAACATACGACTATACTCTGTCGCATTTGTATTCACATAACTCTCAATGCAGTGTCCGAGTGCATCTACTGCCGTGTTATAAAGCACCTGCTTCGGGGCAAACGCAAGATAGGCTCCATCCACCAGAGCAAACGCCGGAAAAATCTTATGCGGAATAGACCCCTTGGAGTTCAGGTCCTTTCTCGTTAAAATAGAATACGGTGTCACCTCAGATCCGGTTCCGCACGTGGTTGGTATTGCCACCACCGGAAGCGCGCCGTTTTTCCCTGCCTGATAAAGTGACATCGCATCATCCTCCGGATAATACATCAGAAAAGCAATTGCCTTCGCAGCATCCAGCGGCGACCCGCCTCCGATTCCGATGACAAAATCTGCCTCCTCTGAAATTCCCTTTCTGCTTGCAGCAACAACCATATCCACCGAAGGATTTTCCTCAATCTCATCAAAAATCACATAGGTCTTTCCCTGCTTTGTAAGCGAATCACATACATCGAAAAGTGCTCCGTTTTTCTTTGCGGAACTGCGTCCGGTCACAATCAGCGCCTTTGTCCCGAGTGCGCACCACTCTTGTGCATGCTTTTTGACCGCATCCTTTTCCTGATATAATTTTGTTGGCATATAATACTGCATTTTCTTCCCCCTTCTCTTACAGTGACATATCAATAACATTCAGAAGCTCCGGCAACAGCTGCTTCTTACGGCTAAGTACATTGGGCATATCATAAATCTGATTTTCCATCAGATGATACTGCAGGTGACCATTTAGACGGTGCTCTGTACAAAGAAGCACACTATGCTCCTTCAGAATATCCGTAATCATCAGCACCGCCCAGTCCAGACCATTTCTGGCGCGGATCTGCTCCAGATTTTCCAGATACTCCCGTGCGTATTCGCTCAGGTCATGAAGCGTAGTCACCTCACACTGACCAATTCCGAGCGTCACACCCTTTTCCGAATAGGTCTTGAAGTCAGAAGCAATTGCTTCCTGCGGCTCCCTTGTCTTTAAGCCCTGCGTATTGCTAAACATAAACAGACCAAATTCCTCCAGATTTACCTTGCATACCGCTGCCAGAGCCTTTGCAGAAACCTGATCAATATAGGTTGTTGTCGGACTTTTCAAAATTACGGTATCAGAAAGAATGCCGGTCAAAAGCGTCTTGGCTGTCATTTCGTCCGGCGTTACATTATGCCGCAAAAAGAGCTGATACACAATGGTACACGTACTGCCAAGCGGTTCCGCGTCAATATAAATCGGAACATCTGTCTTCACGGCATCAATCCTGTGATGATCAATAATCTCAACAATGTTTGCTTCCTCAATGCCTTTTATACTCTGACGCGGCTCATTGTGGTCCACCAGAATTACATTGTATTTCGGTGCCTTCAAAAAACATCTCCGTGTCACATATCCGAAAAAGCCTTCTTCGTTGTAAACTGCAAGCCCGCGCTTTTGGGAAACCGACAGCTTCTGCTTTGCGTCCTCAAACAGCTCCGTTGCAAAAACCGGCTCTTCTTCCTCCCGCATAATTTCTTTTACCATCGGAATATAGTCAATGGAGTCTTTCCCGGACATAGCCTTCATTACCCATGAAGTGATATCATCTACACTGAGAAGCCCGTAGAATTTATCTCCCTGGTACACCGGAATCACCGACGGTGTATGACTGTCATAAAACCGGGCAACCTCACTGAGCTTTGATGTATCCAGAATATGATGTGTACTCTGTAAAACAACATCACCAACCTTCGGATAAACATTTTGCATATAAGGAAGTGTCGGCAGATTAAGTGCTGTTAAGATTCCCTTAACATTACTGCTCAAATGACCACATCGTACTGCAACATACTGATGCTTCGGGTCCAGGTGGTTTTTTAATACTGCATACGCAGATGCACTGCAAATACTGTCCAGGTCCGGGTTTCTATGCCCTGTAATATAAATCTGTTCCATAGGTCTCCCTTTCTCACATACAGACTCGTAAACTTTCCCTTTCATCATACCTCTTTTACATGCACTCGTCAATCAGTGTCATTGTTTTTCCAGGATAATTGTTTCCTCTGTGTACTTGCGTTCCATATCATGACGAATCTTTCGGTTTTCCACCGTATCAAAAATAATCGAAAAATCGTAATCCTCCGGATAAAGCTCCGCAGCAGCAACCAAAAGCTTTACCCGTTTGTGATTAATCCAGATTTTCCGGTTCGGAAGCTGCACTCTTAAGCAGCCCTGTTCATTTACTCCCTCACAGACAATTCCAATCTTTTTATCCGGATACAGCATAACGCTGTCACCGCGTCTGAATTTCTCGCTCAGCTCCGTTTTTTGCTTATTTGCCTTTTGCTTTACAATCCTTGCAGAAGTCTTCTTATGCTCCGGGGCATTCGCCGGAACGGACGTTTTTTCAGAAAGCTGATAATTCTTTACGGAATCTGCTCCGTAAGCTGCCTCGATTGCCACCCGAAGCATCGCTTCCGGCATTCCAAGACGGTCCGCAATATAAAACGCACAGCTCTCTCCCGCTTCTCCAAGCACCATACGATAGGTCGGCTGAAGTGTTTCCTTATCAAAGGTCATTCGCGCATTTTGTACGCCCTCGGTCTTTTTCGCATATTCCTTTACCTCCGGGTAATGGGTCGTAACCAGAAACAGCGCGCCACTCTTTCGAAGCTCTTCTAAAATCGCAATTGCAATTCCCATTCCCTCCGTCGGGTCTGTTCCGGACCCAAGCTCATCCATAATCACAAGGCTGTTCTCTGTCACTGCCGAAAGAACCTCAAGCACATTTTTAATATGTGCCGAAAAGGTGGAAAGATTTTCTGACAGATTCTGTCCGTCGCCGATATCACATAAATACGATGCATTCATGCAAATATCCGCTTCCCCGCAGGTCACATGCAGACCGCACTGTGCCATGACACAGTTTAGCATTACTGTCTTGATGGCAACAGTCTTACCACCGGTATTCGGTCCGGTGATTACGACACCACGGGCTACACGTCCAAGCTCAAACTGAAGTGGAATATTTACCTCCGGATTCATCAGCGGATGTCGCGCATCCTTAAGAACCAGATACCGTTCTGTATTTATATGAGGTTCCGTTGCGTCCAGCTGTAAGCTTAATTTTCCCTTGGACAAAATGAAATCCAACCGTTCCATAAGCTCCATTGCTTCCAGAAACATAGCTTCTGCTGTGGCAACCATCGCCGAAAGTGTGTACAAAATACGGTAAACTTCATTTTCCTCGCTAATCTTTAACAGCTGAAGCTCCTCATAAATCTTTGCAACTCCGGTCGGTTCAATAAAAAACGTACTTCCTGTCGCTGATTTATCTACAACACTGCCTGAAATCTTCAGCTTACAATCCTTCTTTACAGGCACACAGACTCTTCCGTTTCGTATCGTACAGAAATTATCAGCCATACAATCCTTATTTGTGCGCATCACCTGCTCCGCCTTCTGCTTCATCTCCTCTTCACATCTCACGATTTTCTGACGTACCTGATACAATTCCCTGGATGCATAATCATCCACCGCGCCTCCACGGATTTGTCTGCTGATTTCCTCACGAAGCTCCTCATCCACCTGAAGATTCTCTTCGTAGTATGCCAACGGATTTTCAAGCTGCCTGCCTCTTGCCAGATATTCCTTCAACCGTCGAATGGCAACCAGCCCCTTTTCCACACGTTCCAGCTGATACGGGGTCAGACATCCGTCCTTTCCCGCAAGCGCAATAATCTCACGCAGCTCCGACAGACTCTGCAGCGGTGGCGTTCCGAGCTTTTCTATCAGCTTTTTACTATTGGTCGTATCACGCAGCTGTTTTCTCAGCTCCAGCTCGGACAAAATAATTCCGGCTGCCTCAATCTGTTCCCCGGCAGCCTCTGTCACTGCCTGTTCTTTCCATAGTTTCTTGATTTTATCAAATTCGATCTGAGTATCAATTTTCATTTTTCATTCCCTCCATTACACTAGCAATGTGTTTCCCGTAGATTTTACAACACTATACACTATTCGTTCCGGCTCGTGCTCCGCACGGCCCACGAACTTCGCGA
>CALZBV010000054.1 GCA_945622055.1 uncultured Clostridia bacterium | reverse complement strand
GCTGATGCAGCTTCATCAGCTTGCACAGGAGGAAAAGAACGCGGTAGAAAAGGAACTTCCGGTACGGATATTATTTGATTTTGATCCATATAGTGGATATTGATTACAGGAGGATAAAAAATGGCATTAAGACAGATTAGAACATTAGGTGATCCGGTATTAACAAAGAAAGCAAAGCCGGTGAAGGAGGTGAATGAAAAGCTTCTCGATCTCGTGGATGATATGCTTGAGACGATGTATGAGGCAAACGGAGTCGGACTTGCGGCCCCGCAGATAGGTGTGTTAAAGCGCCTTGTCGTAATCGATGTTTCCCCGGAGGGGGAGGAGCCGATTATTTTACTGAATCCGGAGATTATCAGCACCTCCGGCAGCCAGACCGGAGATGAGGGCTGCCTTAGTGTACCGGGAAAGTCCGGTACGGTAACCAGACCGAATGAGGTTACGGTTCGTGCAATGGATTTGGAGATGAACGAATTTGAGATAACCGGAACAGAGCTTCTGGCGCGTGCATTTTGTCACGAGATTGATCATCTGGACGGTATTGTTTACGTGGATAAGGTCGAAGGTGAGCTTCGAAACGTAAATTCAGAAAGATAATAAACCGGGAGGAATCGGAATGAGAGCAGTTTTTATGGGAACGCCGGATATTGCGGCTGAAGTACTTAAGTGTCTGGTTTCTTCAAAGCATGAGATTGTTTTGGCGGTAACGCAGCCGGATCGTCCGAAGGGACGTGGAAAGGAAATGGCAAAATCACCGGTAAAGGTTGTTGCGGAAGAGAACAATATTCCGGTGTTTCAGCCGGTGAAGGTAAAGGACCGGGAATCGGTAGAGTATTTGCGGAAAATCAATCCGGATATTATTTTAGTTGTAGCGTTTGGACAGATTCTGTCCAAGGAGATTTTAGACCTGCCAAAGTTCGGATGTATCAATGTTCATGCGTCTCTTCTTCCGAAATACCGGGGTGCGGCACCGATTCAGTGGAGCATCATTGATGGGGAAGAGAAGACAGGAATTACGATTATGCGTATGGATGAGGGAATCGATACCGGAGATATGCTTTGCACGTCAGAGGTGGAAATAACCGCACAGGAAACGGGAGGAAGTCTGCATGACAAGCTTGCGGCGGCAGCCGGTCCGCTTCTTCTGGAGGCGATTGACCTTATGGAAGAAGGAAGGGCAGTCTATACGCCCCAGGACCATGCGCATTCTACGTATGCAAAAATGTTAAAGAAGGAAATGGGACATCTGGATTTCACCCGTCCTGCGAAGGAACTGGAACGCCTGATCCGGGGACTGAATCCATGGCCGAGTGCCTATACGTTCTGGAACGGAAAGACACTGAAGCTTTGGGAGACGGAGGTATCCTTTGAAAGATTTGCTCCGTGTCCGTGTGGAACGTTAGTTTCTACAAAGAACGGATATTTATGGATTATGACCGGTGACGGGATTTTAGTTGTAAAAGAGCTTCAGACGGAAGGAAAGCGTCGGATGACAACGGAGGAGTTCCTGCGTGGATACCATCCGGAGCCGGGAATTGTTTTTGGGAAGTAAATGTTTTATGGAAGGAGGATTTCCATGTTTTATTATGACTGGACCTATATTTTTATTCTGATCGGAGCGGTGCTCTCTTTGCTTGCTTCTGCAAAGGTGAAGTCAAGCTTTGCAAAGTATTCAAGAGTAATGTCAAAAAGCGGAATGACTGCAAAGGAGGTTGCAGAGCGGATTCTTTCCGAGGGTGGAGCCGGCTTTGTTAAGGTAGAACCGATTGCAGGGGAGCTTACGGATCATTATGACCCTTCGGCAAAGGTACTTCGTTTGTCAGAATCCGTCTATTCCAGTACATCGGTTGCTGCAATCGGAGTGGCTGCCCACGAGTGCGGACATGCAATCCAGGATGAGGAGCAGTATTTTCCGATGCAGATTCGCAGCTTTCTCGTGCCGGTCGTTAATTTTGGCAATCGTCTTTCCATGCCGCTTTTTATTGCTGGAATTATTCTGGGCTTATACAATTCCCTGGTACCGATCGGTATTTTTTTGTTTTCCTTTGCCGTATTGTTCCATGTGATTACGCTCCCGGTGGAATTTGATGCTTCCATACGGGCTGTGCGTATTTTGAAGCAGACAAACATTCTGGACCAGAAGGAGGCCGGTATGGCAGGTGTTGTTCTCCGGTCTGCGGCATATACGTATCTTGCTGCGGCTGCGGCATCTGCGCTTCAGCTGCTGCGTCTGATTCTGATTGCACGAAACGGAAGAAGGAGAGACTGATGGAACAGAAAAGCCAGCCTGTGGGAACAGTAAAAGAGCGAAAAGAGAGCCTGCCGGCCCGCTTTGCCGCTGTCTGTATGCTTCGTATGGTCTGCGAGGAACAGAAGTTTTCCAATGAGGCAAAGGAAAAATATCTGGTCCGCATACAGGATAAGCGGGAGCGAGCCCTCGCCACCCTGCTGTTTGAGGGATGTCTTGAGCGGATGACGGAAATTGATTACATCATTGACTGTTTTTCAAAAACACCTGTGAAGAAAATGAAGCCGGCGATTGCGGCAATACTTCGGGTGACGGTATATCAGCTGAGATTTACCGATAAGATTCCGGTGTCTGCTGCCTGTAATGAGGCTGTCATTATGGCGAAAAAGCTTGGATTTTCAGGACTTTCCGGATTCGTGAACGGAGTGGCAAGAGCAATTGCCAGGGCGGATAAGCTTCCGTATCCGGTCCGGGAGAGAGATTTTAAGAAATACTGTTCCGTAATATATTCGATGCCAATGGTACTTGTGGATTTGTTGGTGCGTCAGTACGGTATTGAGCAGACGGAATTGATTTGCAAGGCGTTTCTTGAAAAAAGAAAGCTTTCGCTACGCGTTCTGGGAGAGGAAGCCGAACAGAAGGAATTTGAGGCAGAGCTTTGCAAAGCAGGGATCACTGCGGAAGCAGGGCTTTACGATAAGGCAGCACTTTGTATCGATGGTTTTGATGCACCGGAACGTATTCCGGGATTTGCAGACGGCAGGTTTTATATCATGGACGAAAGCTCCATGCAGGCAGTTTTTGCAGCAGGGCTCACCGGAACGGAAAAGGTGCTGGATGTGTGTGCCGCACCGGGCGGTAAGTCGATTATGACGGCAGACCTTTTACGGCAGGGTGGTACGGTTACATCCAGGGATTTATCCGAGAAGAAAACAATGATAATCCTCGAGAATAAACTCCGTTGCAAAAAGTAGAACCATATCAAACAGGTAGCGGATGCTTCTGTTTTTCACAAGGAAGACGAGGCCGCCTATGATGTGGTTCTCGCGGATGTTCCATGCTCCGGCCTCGGGATTATCGGGAAGAAGCCGGATATCAAGCTGTTTTTTGAAAAAGAGAACCTGAAGGAGCTTTATGAGCTTCAGAAAAAAATACTGGAAAATGCCGCACGCTATGTAAAGCCGGGCGGAGTACTTATTTTTTCTACCTGTACCTTAAACAAGGCAGAAAATGAAGGCGGTTTCGAGTTCCTTAAGACAGACTGTAATATGGTTCCGGAAAGTCTGGACCCTTATCTGTCCGGAAAGCTTCATTCAGAGACAACAAAGCAGGGATATCTCCAGTTACTCCCGCATATTCATGGGACGGACGGTTTTTTTGTTTCCAGATTTCGAAAGCCGTGACAGAGAAAAAGGAGAACGTATGATTACCGAACAAAAGGATATCAAGTCATTAAGTCATCAGGAATTAGAAGATGCGGTGCTGGCGCTGGGTGAGAAAAAGTTTCGTGCGGCACAGCTGTTTGAATGGATGCATAAGAAAAAGGCGGCCTCCTTTTCTGAAATGTCAAATCTTTCCGAGGCTTTTCGGAAGAAGCTTGCGGAAAACTTTTCATTTACTGTTTTGCGTGAGGTTCGCAGGCTTTCTTCTGCGGAGGATGGTACAATCAAGTTCCTTTTTGCTCTTCCGGATGATAAGGTAATAGAAAGTGTCTTTATGAAATATCATCATGGCAATTCCGTCTGTATTTCCTCGCAGGCCGGCTGTCGTATGGGCTGCCGGTTCTGTGCGTCTACACTTGAAGGTCTGGAACGTAATCTTCTGCCTTCCGAAATGTTGGAGCAGATTTATCGTATTGAAGAACTGACCGGAGAGCATGTTTCGAATGTTGTTGTAATGGGAACGGGAGAACCTATGGATAACTACGACAATCTGGTCCGGTTTATCCGGCTGATTACGGATGAAAAGGGTCACAATATGAGTGTGCGCAATATTACGGTTTCTACCTGCGGGATTGTGGAGAACATGCGAAAACTTGCCATGGAGGAGCTTCCGGTAACGCTGGCACTTTCTCTTCATGCTCCGAATGATGAAAAACGGAAGCGTCTCATGCCGGTTGCTTACAAGTATGAGCTGAAGGAGGTTCTGGCTGCCTGTGATTTTTATTTCGAGAAAACCGGAAGAAGAATCAGCTATGAATACAGTCTTGTTGCAGGTGAGAATGACACGGAAAGCGAGGCAGATGAGCTTGGACGCCTCTTACATGGAAAAAATTGTCATGTGAATTTAATTCCTGTAAATCCGATTAAGGAACGTGACTATAAGCAATCAACTTTTAAAAATGTTTTAAATTTTCGAAAAAGACTTGAAAAATATAATATAAATGTTACTATAAGAAGAGAGTTGGGTGCGGATATTGGGGCCGCATGCGGACAACTTCGGAAAAGTCATTTGGATGAAATGGGGAAGAATGGCTGAGAGCGATTTTACAAGACCTTAAGGGGATAGATAACGCAAATGAGGAGGTGCAACCTTGCGGTCTTATTTTGTTACGGACAAAGGAAAAACCAGGGATATGAATCAGGATTACATATTCAGCAGTGACAATCCGGTTGGTTCATTACCGAATTTATATATTGTAGCAGACGGGATGGGTGGATATAAAGCTGGAGATTACGCATCCAGGTGTTGTGTCGAGGAGTTTGTGGCACAGATAAAAAAGAGTACGCAGCCCACGATTGTAAGTAAGCTGTCAGAGGCTCTTCGGGTTGCAAATACGTCGATTATGAGCAAGGCAGCAAGCAATGAGGAATTTCTGGGTATGGGAACAACGTTCGTGGCAGCCACGATTGAGGACGGGAGGCTGTATACCATGAACGTGGGTGACAGCCGGCTATACCTGATTGGGCAGGAGATAAAGCAGGTGACGGTGGACCATTCCTACGTTGAGGAGCTGATTCGTATTGGCCAGCTGAACCGGCAGGATGCCCGGTTGCATCCCCAGAAGAACACGATTACCCGTGCGGTCGGAGTAGAAAGTGCAGTAGAAGCTGATTTTTACGAAACTGAACTGGATAAGGAATTTGACTTTATTCTTCTTTGTTCGGATGGTTTGACGAACATGATTGAAGATGAAGAAATCCGTCATATTGTCATGAAAAGGAAAGAGAATCCTCAGGAAGCTATAGCAGCCCTGATTGCCAAGGCAAATGAAAACGGAGGAAGAGACAATATTTCGGCGGTTATGGTTCAAATCGAATCCTGACGCAAAACGAAAGAACACAGAATAGAAAGGAAAGTTTGAAGTTATGGTCGAAGCTGGAAAGTTTATCAGTGATAGGTACGAGATAATCGAAAAAGTTGGTTCCGGTGGAATGGCAGACGTATATCGCGCGAAATGTCACCGCCTGAACCGTTTTGTTGCGATTAAAATTTTAAAGCAGGAGTTTTCTGCTGATACCAGTCTGGTGACAAAGTTTCGTGCTGAGGCACAGTCTGCCGCAGGACTGTCACACCCGAATATTGTAAGTGTTTATGATGTCGGTGACGATGGTGACCTTCATTACATCGTAATGGAACTTGTTGAGGGCATTACGCTTAAGAAGTTTATTGAAAGGAAAGGTAAGCTTGAAATCAAGGAGGCAATCGGAATTGCCATCCAGATTGCCCAGGGTCTCGAAGCAGCACACGATAATCACATTGTTCATCGTGACATTAAGCCACAGAATATCATTATTTCCAGAGAAGGAAAGGTAAAGGTTGCTGATTTCGGTATCGCGAAGGCTGCAACGACCAATACCGTAACGCAGAATGCCGTCGGTTCTGTGCACTATCTGTCTCCGGAGCAGGCAAGAGGCGGATACAGTGACGAAAAGAGTGATATTTATTCGTTAGGTGTTACATTATATGAGATGCTTTGCGGCAAGGTGCCGTTTGCAGGCGATAACACGGTTTCCGTAGCTCTTTCCCATATCCAGTATGAGCCGGTTCCGGTCAAAGAGGTAAACCCTGCCGTTCCGTACAGTGTGGATAAAATCGTACAGAAGTGTATGCAGAAGCGCCCGGAGAATCGTTATCTGACAGCTTCTGAGCTGATTATGGATTTGAAGCGTTCTGTTATGAACCCGGAGGGAGATTTTGTACAGATTTCTACCGGAGTTGTTTCCGATTCCCCGACGAAGAACATGACGCAGGATGAGCTTGCAGTGATTAAAAATGCTGCAAAGGCGCCGGTAACGCGCTATGAGGCGAAAAAAAATGCAAAGGTTCTTAGAGAAGAAGAGGAAGAACTGGACGGAACCGATACGAAATGGGATAAGATGCTGTTCTTCGTGGTTGTTGCAGTGATTCTTACCTTCATGGGAGCTATCATTTATGTGGTGCTTAACTTCATGAAGGGCTTCAATGTCGGGCCGATTACCCCGTCGCCGTCCGCGTCCGTTTCTCCTACAAAGTCGCAGGGAACTCCGTCTCTTGCTCCGACCGATAAGCCGACGGTTCAGACCGTTCGTCTTCAGAATGTCGTTGGACGAATGGTAACGGAAGCAAAGGATATGTTATCCCGCCAGTCGGATCAGTTTACGATTTTAGACGGAGAGACAGAGTACAGTGAGATTTATCCTGCCGGCATGGTAATTGAGCAGTATCCGCTTGCAGGTGTTGATGTTGCAATGGATGAAGTAATCCGGCTGAAAATCAGTGTTGGTGCTGAGGCAGTTATGGTTCAGAACTATACGCTCTGGAACTATGCGGAGGCAAAAACCTCTGCTGAAAATGACTTCAAGGTTCGTATTGAGTTTGAGGTAAGCAACACCATTGAAAGTAACCGTGTCATCCGTACGGAACCGGAGAGCGGAAGTATGCTTGAAAAGGGTCAGGAGCTTGTTCTGATTGTCAGCCGTGGTGATGCGCTTGAGATGGTTCCATCTGTCGTTGGCATGACGTTAGAGGCTGCGAAGGAGGCATTACTTGCAAGGCAGTTTGTTATCGGTGATATTACGTATGCCGGTTCGACGACGTACGATGCAGGTCTGGTGTGCTATCAGAGCGAATCAGAGAACAACGTTCTTCCGGTCGGTGCTACCATTCACCTTCAGGTAAGCAGCGGACGCGTCACACCGACACCGAGCCCGTCGCCTACACCGAGTCCGACGCCTGCGCCGAGTTCGACACCTACACCGGAGGCAACACCGAGTCCGACACCTATGCCGGAGCCGACCAGGTCAGCTGCGACGGTTCTTGATATTTCCGTAAACTTTCCGGAAAACCCTCTTGATCCTGGTGAGAGTAATGTCTGGATTAGTATAGAGAAGGATGGTATTTTGCTGTTTGATAACGGCGGCAAACAAATCCGAAGCTCTTATAGTGATTTTGTTGACGGAAGCTTTACATTTTTGGTAAAGAAATCCGCATTCCCGCATTTGTCTGCAGGAACGATTACCGTTGAAGTTTCTAAGAATGGTTGGCAGATAGGCTCTTATACGGCAACCATTACGGAAAGATGAGGACGATGAACGGGAAGATAGCCAAAGGAATTGCCGGATTCTATTATGTATATAATTCAAACCGGGAGCTTTTTGAGTGTAAAGCGAAGGGGGGCTTCCGGAAGAAAGGAATAAAGCCGTTAGTTGGAGATGATGTGACTTTTTGTGTAGTGGATGAAGAGAAGAGACTTGGAACGATTGAAGAAATTCTTCCGAGAAAAAATGAGCTCCTTCGACCGGCCGCAGCAAATCTGGATCAGGTTCTGATTGTATTTGCGGCAGCAAAGCCTTCGCCTGCATTTGAATTACTGGATCGTTTTCTGATTCGGATGCAGCTCGAGAAAATTCCGGTTATGATTGGATTTAATAAGGCAGAGCTTGCATCAGGCGAGGAGCTTGCAGTGTTTGAAGAGATTTACCGGCCGACAGGATTTCCGATGTTTTTCTTTTCCGTAAAGGAAAAACTCGGATTGGAACGGTTATGCGAGGCTTTGCAGGGAAAGACAACAGCACTTGCGGGGCCTTCCGGAGTAGGAAAGTCGAGTCTGATTAATTTCTTATGTCCGGATGCGGGTATGGAAACGGGAGACATCAGTCGGAAGATTGAACGCGGTCGCCATACGACGAGACATGCAGAGATTTTTGCCAGAAATGAAAATACTTTTGTTATGGATACACCGGGTTTTTCCACCCTGTATCTGAATGAAATAGCTGCTCAGGATTTGTGGAAGTTTTTTCCGGAAATGCAACAGGAAGAGAAATATTGTCGTTTTAGCGGCTGTTCCCATATGGAGGAGCCGTATTGCGGCGTTAAGCTGGCTGTATCGCAGCACAAAATCGCATCACAGAGGTATGAGAGCTACCGGTTGCTTTATAAAGAGCTGGCTGATGTGAAGCGGTATTAACTGTAACATGGATTTGGTAAAGAGAAAACAGAAAGCAGAAAGGTCTGATATTATGTTTAAACTTGCACCATCTATTCTCTCAGCAGATTTTTACCGTCTCGGAGAGCAGATTCGGGAGGTCATGGAAGCTGGAGCGGACGAACTTCATATTGATGTAATGGACGGCGTATTTGTTCCGTGTATTTCCTTTGGTATGCCGGTTATAAAATCCATACGAAAAAACTGTCCGATGTATTTTGATGTTCATCTGATGATTACGGAGCCAATCCGGTATCTGGAGGAGTTTGCAAAGCTCGGAGCCGATGGGCTTACCGTACATTGTGAGGCCTGCAGTGAGCTTGGGAAAACAGTTGAAAAAATGAAGCAGCTTGGGGTAAAGGCGGGAGTAGCTTTAAAGCCGGCTACGCCGATATCTGCGATTTATGAGGTTGCAATGCAGCTGGACAGGGTTCTGGTAATGACTGTCGAACCGGGCTTTGGAGGACAAAAGCTGATTCCGGAATGTGTTACCAAGGTGAAAGAGCTGGAGGCATATCGTAAAAAAACAGGGGCTTCTTTTGATATTCAGGTAGACGGCGGAATTGTAACAGACAATGTAAAAGCGGTTCATGAGGCAGGAGCTGAAGTGTTTGTTGCCGGAACTGCCATATTTGGCGGAGATATCCGTCAGAATGTTCTTTCATTTAAGGAGGAAATCACGCGTGCTGATTAAGGACATGCTGGTTGGTAAAACAGTAGATATCCTGATAGACAGGGAGGACTTTCATTATCACTTTGTCAGTAAGATAGAGGGCGTTTCCGGGTGTTCCGTTGCTGTGACTGCAATTGTTGCTGCATCAAGCAGATTGTTCCGTTTCGAAGAAACCGATGCGATTACGTTAATTTACCGTGTTCAGGACCGGATGTGGAAGTTTGATTCGGTAAAAGGGGGCTTAGCGAAGCTTGAGAATCAGCCGGTTCATACATTCACCTCTTATAAGGAGGCAACGAGCTATAACCGCCGGGAATCCTTCCGGGTTTCCATTGGAGAAAATTGTCTGATGCGCCGGGTTGTCAGGGAAAAAAATGGGGAGGAGGAAGAAGCAGAGAAAGAGTATATGTTTGAAGCTCTGCTTTTTGACCTTAGCTCCGGGGGGGCCGGAATATACACCAATCAGCCATTGGAGATAGGGGATTATGTTGTATTTGATCTTCCGACGAATGTAGGACTGATTACCTGTTATGGAAATGTGATCCGGGAGGCTGATGTCACCGGAAGACCATTTCATCATTTTTATGGCCTGAGTTTTTTTCAGGTAAAAGCCGGCTTGGATCGTTATCTTTTTGAAAAACAAAGATTGATGCTACAGAAGGAACGTGGAGGCTGAGAAGTACGGGAGGGGCGAAATGACAGCGGTATTGGTATGTGGCGGTTCGTTGTCGGCCGCTTTCTTAAAGCAAATGAAAAAAAGCATCCGGGATGCTGTATGGTATGCAGTTGACGGTGGTCTTACGGTAATGGATACTGCCGGGGAAATGCCGGACTATCTGGTTGGAGACTTTGATACGGCAGATGCAGCACTGGTGACAAAGTATGAAAAAGAATGCAAAATTCTGAGACATCCTCCGGAAAAGGATGCAACAGATACGGAGCTTGCACTGGATGCTGCGGTGGAAAACGGGGCAGGGTTTATTATCCTGCTTGGTGCGACCGGAACCAGACTGGATCATACGATGGCGAATGTGCATATGCTGTACCATGCGATGGAGAAGAAATGTACGGCGGTAATTTTGGACGAGCACAACCGGATTACGCTTCATAAGTCATCTTTTTGTATTCGGAAGTCGGATCTTTGCGGGCATTATCTTTCTTTTCTTCCGTTTTTTGGGGAAGTAAAAAATCTTTCCATATCCGGAACGAAGTATCCGCTTTCCCATGCGGATTTGAGTGCCGGAAGCAGTTTATGCATCAGCAATGAGGCAAAAGATGAGAAAATCAGGGTGACGTTTCAGAGCGGATACCTTTTGATGATAGAATCCAGAGATTAAAGCACAGAGGAGCTCTGTGCAGGAAAGGAGTTTTTATGAAACTTGGAATCGTGGGGCTGCCGAATGTCGGCAAAAGTACCCTTTTTAATTCACTGACAAAGGCAGGTGCTGAGTCTGCAAACTATCCGTTCTGTACGATTGATCCGAACGTAGGCATTGTGCCGGTTCCGGACGAAAGACTTGACGTTCTTGGCAAAATGTATGATTCGGAGCGTATTGTTCCGGCGGTGATAGAGTTCGTGGATATTGCAGGTCTTGTAAAGGGTGCCTCCAAGGGCGAGGGTCTTGGCAACCAGTTTCTGGCCAATATTCGTGAGGTGGATGCAATTGTTCATGTGGTTCGCTGTTTTGAGGATTCAAACATTATTCATGTTGATGGCTCGGTAAATCCGCTTCGGGATATTGAGACGATTAATCTGGAATTAATTTTCTCCGACCTTGAGGTACTGGAGCGCAGAGCCTCAAGAGTAACAAGAGGTGCCAGAAATGATAAGGCACTTGCAAAGGAAGAGGATCTGCTCAAACGGTTAATGGCACATCTTGAAGCAGGTAATATGGCTAAGACGTTTGAGCCTGCTGATGAGGATGAACAGGCTTTTTATGATTCCTATAATCTTTTGACTGCAAAATCAGTGATATATGCTGCAAATGTAAAAGAAGATGACCTTGCAGAGGATGGTGCAGGCAATGCGTATGTTACAGCAGTAAAGGAATTTGCAGCAAAGGAAAATTCAGAAGTGTTTGTAATTTGTGCGCAGATTGAGCAGGAAATCGCTGAGCTGGATGAGGAAGAAAAGAAAATGTTCTTAGAAGACCTTGGACTTTCCGAATCAGGTCTTGAGAAGCTGATTCGTGCCAGCTATCGGATTCTTGGCTTAATCAGCTATCTGACGGCAGGACCGAAGGAAACGAAGGCGTGGACCATAAAGAACGGAACCAAGGCTCCTCAGGCAGCAGGTAAGATTCATTCGGATTTTGAACGTGGTTTCATTCGAGCAGAGGTAGTCAGCTACCAGAATCTTGTAGATTGTGGTGGATTTAATGGTGCGAAGGAAAAAGGTCTTGTGCGTTCGGAGGGAAAGGAATATGTAGTTGCGGATGGCGACGTTGTTCTGTTCCGCTTTAACGTATAAGAAATGAGAAAGGCGGTGTGTCCGAATTGTCTTTGGATACGGAACCGGTATATTTTTTTCAGTTAAAAAAAGAAATTGAACTTCCGGAGGCAGTTGTGTTTGGCGGATTTTCGATTTCGATGTACGGAATTTGTCTTGTGATTGCAGCATTGCTGGGTATTCTGCTTACTGTGCTTGAGGTAAGAAAAAAAGGTCACGAACCTGAGGACTATCTGAC
>CALZBV010000053.1 GCA_945622055.1 uncultured Clostridia bacterium | reverse complement strand
AAAATCCACAGTAAACTTACAGCCCTTCGGATTCTCACCATCGTATGCATAGTTCTGAGAGGATACCTTTGGCATTTTCTTCTCTAACAGGTAGCCCTTTTCATATACCTGTACCAGATGCTCGGAATCGTACAAACCACCATCGACATTGAGATATGCCTTTCCTCCGCTTACGGTTACGCCGGATACGACTCCTTCTTTGTAAAGAATCGTTCCATCGTCCTTTTCGAAGGAAACCTCTACCTCCGAACCAACCATCGAAAGCATCTGCGTATTCTCATTCGTTGCAGCCATATTCTGCAGCTGCTCAAGCTGGGAAAACTGTGCAAGCTGTGCGATATACTCTGTATCCGAGGTCGGATTCAACGGGTCCTGATACTTCATCTGAGCTACTAAAAGCTGTAAAAATGCATCTTTTCCAAGCTCTGAGGTTCCCGTGGTATCCTTTGAGGTATTCTCAATCGCCTTCTTTTCTTCCATTACTCCGTTTTTAACCGGTTGAATTAACGGCATGTCCGGCTCCTTTCTACGCCGAGTAATCTACGTTACTGTCGGTCGCATTCAAATAATCTTCCATCTTTGGTGCTTCATCCTCTGTGCCCTCCGAACGAAGTCCATCCCGGCGTCTTCTACGATCCGGTGAGCTTCCGTTGCCTTGATTTGCATCACGGTCCCGTTCAAAGCCAAAATCCGATACATAAACCTCAATTGCCTCAATGCGAAGTCCCTGATTCTGAAGTGATTCCTTCAAAACCTCCATCTGACTCATAAGTGCTTCCTTTGCAGTCTGTGTCTGTGTCATAAACTGCGCGGTCAGCTTTCCTTCCTTTTGTGTGACGGTAAGCTGAACCCTTCCAAGCTGTTCAGGATTTAGCATAAATTCCATGCTTGTCTGTTCCGGACGAATCACGATTCGAATCTGCTCAATAACCTGATTGGCAATTTCGCGAACCTGCTGTGCTGCTGCAATTGCTTCCTCAGAGCCCTGTGCACTCGTCCGGGTCATTGCCTCCACAAAGTTCTCCTTTAAGGTACCATCGGTTTCGGTAGATATTTCCTTCCGGTTCTCATCCCCCTTTGCCTTCGCCATGTGACCTTCGTCTTTGGATTCTTTCGGTTCTGCCTTTACACTGTTTTCTGTCTGACCTGTTTCCTTGGAAAGTAACATTGACGATCCTTCTGCTGATTCCTCTTTCGTATCGGATTCCATGTCCGTACTGTCCGGATGCTCCAGATTGCCTTTTACAACAAAGGCTTCCTCCGGCTCAGACAAAGCTATGTTTTGCAAAACCTCCCGGACACTCTCCGGTGTCAGCTCCATCTCACGAATTGTCTGCTCCACAGCCTGCATCATTCCAGCGAAGTCGTCAAACAGCGCCTCATTCGTCAAAAACTCGGTAGGCTCTTCCACCTGATTTACAGAAAGAAATAATTCCTGCAGACGATTACGGTCCAAAAGCTCCGCATCCGTAAGTCCCATTGCGTCCATTGCATTCGAAAGCTCTTCCTCAGATATACCGAGGTTTTCACAGACTATTTCACGAATTTGGACAATCAACGTTGAAACTGCTTCCGCTCTTTCTGTTAAATCCTCTGAAGCATCCTTTGGTTTTGTTTCTTCCGTAGCCTTGCCTTTGCCGGCCAACATGCTTTTCGCCTGACTTTTAGAAGCTTCGGAAACCTCCATGGTCTTCTTTGGCCCGGTGCCCCTCCTTGTCAGCTCCCCAAAAGAACCTTTCTGAGTTGATTCCATAATCTTCTCAAAAGAGCCTTCCGAACCACCCTTTGCCGGATTCATAAAAGATTTTCCGTTTACAGGGCTTCCTGACAAAGCAGCATTACTCATTATTCCCGGTGCTGTCATCACATCTCCTCCTTTCTCCCGTAGTTCTGTGAGAAACGCAGGTAGCGTTTCCCCCTGAAATTCCTCTGTGGAATTTCACTAATACTCAGTAACCCATTTGTCGAACTTTGCCTCGTCGATTTCCTTCATCTTTCGCGTCAGCTTAGCTGCAAACAACGGGTCCATTTTAGATAGAATTTCGGATACGGACTGCGGCTTCATGCAATAAAGCAGCTTACAGACATACTCCAGATCTGCCGTCATATTCTCAAATACGGCCGCAGCGGAAGCTGCCTTCATCTTTTCATAGTAGGCTGCTTTTTCCCGAATCGTTGCATTATAAGCATCCTTCTGAATCACTGTTTCATAAATCCGTTCCGCATTTTCCGGCGAAATTCCCTGATACCACTTGATGTATTCGTCAAGGGAAGGGGCATTCTCAGCAAATACGACCTGTTTATCAAACTGGAACACACGGTCCTCAAATTCAGCCATCTGCTTCTCGATTTCCTTCAGGCGGTTTACCTGCGCCGTCAGGGCCACCACCTCATCCTCCTTATCCTCAATTTCTATATTTAGTTTATCGACCAAAAGCTCCAATTCCTTAATACGTTGATTCGCTTCAACAATATCTTTATATGCTAAATCATTTTCGTATGCCTTCTGCTCATCACTGACCTTCGGCAAAATCTTATTCACGACCGGAATATCCTTAAGCATTGGGCGGAGCGTCGTTCCAAGACCACCGACATCCAGATTTACAAGCAGTGCAAAAATTGCTACCCAGATTATAACAATCAGCAGAACAATAAGAAGCGCCAGTATTCCACCGCCTTTTTTCTCGTTCTGTTCGCCATTCTCGGCATTTCTATCTCTTTTTGCCATTATGCTTCCTCCGTGTCACCTGTTTTGTACTGAAAACCGGTACGTTCATCGATTTCCTTCTGTTCCTCTGCATTCATCTCCTGCATATACCGCTCCAATGCATTTTCACGAAGCTTCTCCTGCGTTTTACGTTCCATCATGGCATCGACCAGCCGTTCCTGTGCTGCACGGACTGCGGCCTCTGCACGTGCGACATTCGTTTTTTGACGCTCTATCTGTTGCTCCGTTGTTTCGATTGCATTCTGAAGCTGATTCAGAAGCGGTACATCGAGACGTCTTGACAAAACCGCTGTTTTCTCGCCAATATACCGTTCTCTTTTTTGTTTCAGCTCTTCAAGCTTTTCCTCCTCCTGTGTCAGACGAACCTTTGCGGCACCATAGGCAGCCTTCGCCTGGTCCTCCATTTTTTGTTTGATCACAAGAAGGCTCTGCATGGAATACCGAAACTTCTGCATCTGTGCCACATCCCTTCGTTAGGTAATCCGCCTACTCTGCAAACAATTCAGAAAGAAGCTGTACGGTTTCTTCAAAAGTAAATTTCTCATCCGTTCCCTGACACAAAAAAGAATTGATTGCGGAATTCTTCTTGATTGCTTCATCAATGTCAGGATTGGAGCCCGCCTTGTAAGCCCCGATATTAATCAGGTCCTCCGCATCCGTATACGTGGCTAACGTACTCTTTAAGCGGCTTGCAAGCTTTTTATGTTCCTTTGTGGCAACGGAGCTCATACATCTGGAAATGCTCTGAAGCACATCAATTGCAGGATAATGGTTTTTGTGTCCTAGCTTTCTGGACAAAATGATATGACCGTCCAAGATGCCGCGCGCCGTATCGGAAATCGGTTCATTGAAATCATCACCGTCCACCAGAACCGTATAAATTCCGGTAATTGAACCAACTGCGCCGTTTCCTGCACGCTCCAAAAGCTTTGGCATCTCCGCATAGACACTCGGAGGATACCCACGGGACACCGGAGGTTCTCCGGCTGCAAGTCCGATTTCCCGCTGCGCCATTGAAAAACGCGTCAGGTTATCAAGCATCAGAAGGACATCCTTTCCACGATCCCGGAAATACTCCGCAATCGCAGTTGCCGTCTGTGCCGCCTTTTTACGAATTAACGCCGGCTTGTCCGAGGTTGCAATGACAAGCACCGAGCGTTTCATACCTTCTTCGCCGAGGTCATGCTCGATAAATTCCTTTACCTCACGTCCCCGCTCACCGATAAGCGCAATCACATTGATATCTGCCTTTGTATTTCTGGCAATCATACCGAGCAGGGTACTTTTACCAACACCGGAGCCTGCAAAAATACCGATTCTCTGTCCCTTTCCGAGCGTCAGCATTCCGTCAATGGCTTTTACGCCAAGCGGAAGCACTTCCCGAATCAGCACACGGTCCATCGGGTCCGGCGGTGCTGCATTGACTTCATAATAATCCGTGACCGAAAGCTCCCTTCCATCGAGTGGTCTCCCAAGGCCATCCAGCGCAACGCCGAGCAGTGCCTCACCAACCGGAACCTTTAACGCTTCCGAACAAAGCTCCACCATATCGCCGATTCCGATTCCCGATACCTCCTCATACGGAGTTAATAAAATCCGGTTATCGCGAAAACCGACTACCTCTGCGCGCAAAGAGCGTTTTTTATCCGAAGATAAAATCGAGCAGACATCTCCGAGCTTCGCATCCGGACCGATTGATTCAATTGTAAGACCGACAATCTTTACTACCTTGCCGTATTTTTTTACATAAGAATTCTGTCCGAGCTTTAAAAGCTCATCTGCAATAAATGCCATTTCTACTCCTCACCTGCAGAAAGGCTCATCAGACGAAGATCCGAAAAAAGTCCCTCCAGCTGTGTGCCAAGACTGCAGTCCAAAATACCGTAATCCGTTTCAATCATACATTCGCCCTTTTTCAAAAGCGCATCCTGGACTACCTCCAAAGTAACCTCCCGTTCAAACAGACCGCGAAGGCTCTGGGATTGTCCCTTTATCTCCTCATAATCCTCACCGGACACACGAATCAGAAAGCTGTTGCTGCGGTCTGCCTCGTTTAACGCCTTTGTTACAAGGTACGAAACAATTCCCGTTTTTTGTGTGAGCAGTACTCCGGTAAGCGCAGAAATAAGACCTATCACGACTTTTGTTGCTTTCGGTTCCAGGTCTTTTTGCATCTGTTCCATTTGTCTGACAAGAAGCTGCTCCTTTTGTGCATATTCCGCGGAAAGCCGCTGCTTCTCCTGTTCTATTTCATTGATTCCGGATGCATATCCGTCCTTTTTTGCCTGTTCAAAAAGTGACTGCTGCTCGGCCATTGCCTTCTGCCGGGTATCCTCAAGCAATTGATTTGCCTGCTGCTGCGCCTGCGAAAGAATCTGCTCAGCCTCTGCCTGATACTCCTGTTCTACCTCAAGTCGGACTGCCTCCCGCTCCTTTTGTGTCAGCTCTGCCTTAAGCGCAGCAATATCCTGTGCAGTCAATTCCGGTATAACGGAAGCTGCAGTCTCTCCGGCAGCTCCCCCTTCTCCGGCAACTTCACCCTCGCCGGCATTCTGAAATAAAAGAGCTGCCGGATCCGAATTTTCTTCCTCAAGTGCAATAGCATTTAAGCCACTGATAAAACCTGCAGCCTGATTCGGACCTTCAAACATACGGTTCAGCTGTTCCGCACGTTCACTGACATCTATCAGCTTTTTCTCTTCCTTGTAACGGATCGAATAGGCCTTAATCATATTAGACAACGATCTCGTCACCTCCGCCTCTGGAAATTACGATTTCGCCGGCATCCTCAAGCTTTCGGATAATATTAACAATCTTCTGCTGTGCCTCTTCAACATCCTTCAGACGAACCGGACCCATGAAGTCCATATCGTCCTTAATCATCTCAACCTGACGCTTGGAGGTATTCTTAAAGATAACCTCGCAAACCTCTTCCCCTGCGCTCTTAAGCGCAACCGCAAGGTCATTATTGTCAACCTCACGCAGTACACGCTGTATGGAACGGTCGTCGAGCGTAAGAATATCCTCGAACACAAACATCTTTCTGCGAATCTCGTCGGCAAGCTCCGGTTCTTCGATTTCGAGAGTTTCCATAATGTGTTTTTCCGTACCACGGTCTACCGTATTTAAGATATCAACAATAGCATCGACGCCACCGGCAATCGTGTAATCCTGATTTACGAGGGAAGCAAGCTTACGTTCAAGTACATGCTCGACATCCCGAATCGTATCCGGCGAGGTACGATCCATCTGTGCTATACGCTTCGCAACATCCGCCTGCTTTTCCGGAGACAAAGCACCGATAATCGTCGCTGCCTGATTTGCGGAAAGGTAGGATAAAATAAGTGCAATTGTCTGTGAATTCTCGTCCTGAATAAAGTTCAGCAGCTGGCTCGGGTCGGTCTTTCGTACAAACTCGAACGGACGAACCTGCAGGGAATCGGTAAGCTTTCCGATAATCTCTCTGGCACGCTCCGGGCCGAAGGTCTTCTCCAGAAGATCATTTGCATAATCAATACCACCCTCGGCTACATACTGCTGTGCAAGACAAATCTCATAAAACTCGTCCAGCACCTCATCCTTTACGCTCGGGGTTATATTTTTCATATTGGCAATCTCAAGCGTAAGACTCTCTACCTCATCGTCCTTCAGATAACGAAACACCTTTGAAGCCTTCTCCGGTCCGACAATAATAAACAGAATCGCAGCTTTTTGTAACCCATTTAATTCGGTTTGTGATTTAGAAGCCATAAAAACCTCTCTTTCGCATCCATTGTTTAGTAATCGTCACTCAGCCAGGAGCGTAACAGCTGGGCAACCGACTCCGGATTCTCATCAAAGAATTTTTCTATCAAAATACGTGTCTCTGACTTCTCGCCAAATTCAACATCATCCAGCGATGCATTTGCACCATGCTCAGCCAGAATCTCGGAATAATTGAGCTCCGGCTCGGATTCGGTCACTTCGACCGGTTTCATTCCGCGGAAAACAACATAAATCAAAAACACCATAATGAGCGCAGCAAGAACGATGGTAAGAATAAACTCCCAGTCAAGAGGCTTGCTCTCTTTATCGATAAAATGATACTGCTGGTATGTGGAAATGTGGATGTTCTCACGGTCAATACCGGTTGCCTTCTCCACCATCTCATACAGCTCATCCGACGGCTCCGTACGCATCGGTTCCCTGTGTGTCAGCTTAAACTGTTCGTAATCCATTTCCTCGGAAAGCAGTTCCAGCCGACGAAGCTCCTCCTCCGTATATTCCAATATATGTGTTGCAACAACGCTTATGGTAGAGGTTGCTTTGTCAACCACACCGGTCTCATAAACCTCATTCGAAATCTGCTTGTTATATACATAATCCGCCGAGGAACTGTCAATCGTGGAATTGCCTCCACCGGCATTCACAAGCATATAGTCCGGTTCATCGTTGGAATCGGTTCCCGGAATATCACCGGAGGTCGAAGAGCCGGTTGCAGAATAAGTCTCATAATGGGAATAATACCCCTGCTCCCGGTCCGGGTCATCCGGATAAATCCGCTCGGTATAAACTTCCTTTTTATCCATATTGACCGTAATGGAAGGCATAACCTCGGTAAGCTCATACCCACTTGCCACAAAGCCGACATATACAAGATTGCGGTACGCATCGGTAAATGATTTCTTAAATGCCGTAACCTCATCCTGAGACAAATCGGATTCATCCTTCGGTCCGTCAAACAGCACCCTTCCGTACTGGTCCGCAACACGAATTTGCTCCGTTGTGGAATTACCGAGCGCATATGCTACCAAAACTGCAATGGCCTCCGGCGTAACCGTTTTGTCAAAATCATTATTAATTCTCAAAAAAACACTCGCAGGCGTATCCTTTTGCGACTGTAAAATAGTTGTGGAGGAATCCTTCGGAACGTAATTGATGCTTGCCTCTTCAACACCGACCATATCCTCAATCTGGTTTTTTAAATCCGACTGAAGATACAAATGACTTCGAAGCAGGCGCTCACCATTCGTCGTACTGATACTCGTATTCAGCAGATCCTTTATTCCGAAGCCGGTCTTTTCCAGATCACTCTGGGAAACCAGAACAATCGCATCCGTCTGACGCTTCTGGTCAACCTCAACCGTCCGGTTATCCGGAAGCAGCTTGTTTTTGATGTTATTCTCATTCAAAAGTGAAACGACCCCTGTGGCTACTGTCGTTGTATCAAAGGTCGATAAGGTTACGTATTTTGTTCTGCTTAAAAGCATAACAAGAACAGCAAGCGCCATTACCACCGCCGAAAAAACGCTGATAATCAGGGTCTTCTGCTTGCTTGTGTATTTATTCCAGATCTCCAGTAGCCGCTTCGGGAACTGTTTCAGTCGTTCCTGCATCTTTTCTGCTCCTTATCCCTAATCAGTGTTATTAGAACTGCATCTGCATCAGCTCTTTATATGCATCCAGAATTCCGTTTCGGATTGCAACCGTGTATTGCAGGGAAATATTCGCCTTGCTCTGCGCAATCATCAGGTCATGAATGTTATCATTTAGTCCAAGGGCATAGGACATCTGCGCCTCTTCCGCTTCATGCGTATAGCGGTTCGTCTCCTCAAGCAGCCCAATGGCCGACTGATAAATTGCCTCAAAAGCAGACGGTTCTTTTTTCTCTGAAACAGCCTTATTTGCCTGTGTGGTTCCAAAGCTCCCAATTTTATTTACCGGTGCCAAAAGACTCATTCGCATCTATCCTTCCTATCCAAAAGAAATTGTTATTTTCCAATCTCCAGACTCTTCTGTGCCATGCTCTTCGTCGCGTTAAATGCAGTAACATTTGCCTCAAAGGAGCGAGTCGCGTCAATGAGGTTCGTCATCTCCGTAACCGTATTTACATTCGGCATCGTTACATAGCCGTCTTCATCTGCGTCCGGATGCGCCGGGTCATAGACCATCTTCATCGGCGTTACATGATCCTCCGCAATTCCGGTAATCTTTACGCCATCCCCGAGCTTATCTGCTTTACCGGAAATTCCGGTACGCGCTGACCTGAGGAAAGACTCAAAGTTTGAATCATTCTTTTCCGCAAAAACAACGGTCTGACGACGATACGGCTTTCCGTTCTCGTCACGTGTTGTATTTACATTTGCAATATTCTGTGCAATAATATCCATTCTTGTACGCTGTGCAGACATTCCGCTTGCACTCACGTTTAACGATCCCATCAAAGACATAGGCTACTCCTTTCCGAAACAAACATTATTTCTGAAGTACGGAACGCATTCTGGAAAACTCCTGCGACATTGCATCCAAAAGTGCGTAGTATTTTAACTGGTTATCTGCCAGATAAGCCTCTTCCGTATCAATATCCACATTGTTTCCGTCCTTACGGTAAGAAAGTGAGGAATGGTCCAGATACGTGGTAGCTTCCAGTTTGTCGAGCTTCATGTTTTTTACTTTTTTCGAAAGCGTATCCCTGCCCGTAAGCTCCTTTGCAAGGTACGTTTCAAATGTAACATCACTTCTCTTAAAGTGCGGAGTATCCACATTTGCAATATTGTTTGCAATGACTTCATTGCGCTTCCAGGAGGCATCTGCCGCCTTATCTAACACATTTACAAAGCTAAAAGCATCGGAACCTATCATAAGCTGCACTTCCCTTCCATTTGTTTACACAATGCACTGGAACGCAAACATTCCAAACACACCTAAATACTATTATAACTTAGTTTTGTCAAAACACAAGATATATTTACATATTTCCCATAATTTAGCTAAAAAATACCATTGGTTGTGTGATAGCCTGTCTTCTCGCCACGGTTACGGGCAGGCTTACAATCCGGCATATGTTTTATTTTAAAAAAAAGGACTTCCGAGAAACCTCAGAAATCCCTTTCCAAACATCAATCCATTCTTATGCAGTTATAAAGCCCTCATCAAACGCTTAGAGCTTTTCCAGTTCATCAAACACACGGTCGTTTAATACCTTGATGTAGGTTCCTTTCATACCGGAAGAACGGGACTCAATCACTCCCGCACTCTCGAACTTACGAAGTGCATTTACGATTACCGAACGGGTAATGCCGACACGGTCCGCAATCTTACTTGCAACCAGAATGCCCTCATTTCCTTCCAGTTCTTCGAAGATATGTGTGATTGCCTCGAGCTCCGAGAAGGATAATGTACTGATTGCCGAACGAACAATCTGAACCTTACGGTTCTCTTCCGCATTCTCCTCATTAACGGAACGCATCATCTCAAGCCCTACTACCGTAGTACCATACTCACTTAGAATAATATCATCAATCGAGTATCCGGAGCCCTTCTTGTAAATGAAGAGTGTACCGAGCCTCTCTCCTGCAATGTCAATCGGAATGATAATCGCCTGATATTTTTCCACATCAGGGAACGAAAAACCCAACGTTTCCAGGTTTACGTTCTCTTTTGTAGAAAGAATATTAAGCAGACGCTCATTCAGCAGACTGTCAATATGACCACCGACCGAATCCTTAATCAGTTCGCTGATTGCTTCAACATCATTGCGGTTCTTGATACCAAGAATCTTCCCCTTTCTGCTGAGTACAAGAATATTAGACTCCAGGATATCTCCAAGAACAAGACAAATGTCATCAAATACTACCTTATGAGAGTTGTTGTTGTGAAGAAGCTTGTTAATCTTTCTGGTCTTATCTAACAATTGTACGCTCATAGCCACCCCTTTCCGGCAAAAAAGCTACCACTCATTTTCTATCTTTTGTTATTGTAACATATTTTTTTCAAAAAAACAAGTGTGCTTCATAAATTTGACACACATTTTCGAAAATAGATAAAAAATATCAATCTTTGCCTACTTCTTCGGTATATCCGCACTCTTCCGAAATGCAGACAAGCTTCGCGCCTTTCTCCAATAAAATATTTCCACAGCCCGGACACTTCTTTGCCGACGGCTTCTGCCAGGACATAAAATCACAATCCGGAAATGCCTCACAGCCAAAATAGCGTCTGCCCTTCTTGGTCTTCCGAACAACAATTTCCTTTCCGCACTTTGGACACTGTACGCCAATCTTTTCAAGATAAGGCTTCGTGTTTCTGCATTCCGGGAACCCCGGGCAGGCGAGGAACTTCCCATGCGGACCGTATTTGATTACCATACGTCTGTTGCAGACCTCACACTCCACATCGCTGACTTCATCCTCAATCCTGATGTTTTCCAGATGGCTCTCCGCATTTTTTAACGACTCCTCAAAATCCGGATAGAAATTACGAAGAACATTTTTCCACATTACATCGCCGTTTTCCACTGCATCCAGAAGCGCCTCCATCGTTGCCGTAAAGTTTACATCAACAATCGACGGGAACGCCTGCTTCATAATACGGTTTACTGCCTCACCAAGCTCCGTCACATAGAGATTTTTATTTTCCTTAATCACGTAACGGCGTGCAAGAATCGTTGTTATCGTCGGTGCATACGTACTCGGACGACCGATTCCGAGCTCCTCCAGTGTCTTTACCAAAGAGGCTTCCGTATAATGCGCCGGTGCTGCCGTAAAATGACGTACCGGATTTATGTCACCAATAGAAAGCTCTGCCCCCGGCTTGAGATTTTTCAAAAAGCTTCCGCGCTGGACATCCGTCTGTTCCTCCTCTTCCGGACAATATACCGCAAGGAATCCGTCAAAAACAAGCTCCGAGGTCGTTGCCGTAAAGCGGTAGCCCTTTGCATCCAGACGAACGGATGCCGTTTCATACTTTGCAGGCTGCATACGGGACGCGATAAACCGCTTCCAGATTAACTGGTACAGACGGAACTGGTCTCTTGCAAGAGAATCCTTTACTGCTGCCGGAGTAAGTTCCACATAGGTCGGACGAATTGCTTCATGCGCATCCTGAATTTTTTTATTTTCTTTTTTCTTCGTTTCCGACTCAATCACAAAATCCGTTCCGTAGTTTTCAGAAATAAACTGCTTGGCAGCTGCATCTGCTTCCTCGGAAACACGAATAGAGTCCGTACGCAGATAAGATATCAGACCAATCGTTCCATGACCTTTGACATCAACACCCTCATACAACTGCTGTGCCAGACGCATCGTCTTCTGTGTGGAAAAGTTAAGCGCCTTTGCTGCCTCCTGCTGAAGCGTACTCGTCGTAAACGGCGGTGCCGCTTTTCTGCTCCTCTCACCAAGCTTAATGTCACTCACCGTAAACTTCCCGTTCTGAATTGTCTTTACGATTTTTTCGGCCTCTGCCTCAGAGCTGACCGCAAGCTTCTCCTTTGTAGTTCCGTAAAAGGTTGCCAAAAACGGCTTCTTAACTTCCTTTCCGGAAAA
>CALZBV010000052.1 GCA_945622055.1 uncultured Clostridia bacterium | reverse complement strand
CCGTACAGTTTTCAAAAATCGTTTCCTTCTCTTTGTCCGCAAGCTTCCAGAGCTTTACCGTGATGTCCGTATGGTTGTCTCTGCGTCCGGTTACGTGTACCGCTTCCGCCTGGTCCAGTGCATCAATCATACACTGCTGTACCTTGCGATATGTCTCATTATCCAGTAAATTCAGCCGGAGCGTTTCCTCAAAAATCTCCTCAAACCGCTCTCCGATGGATGGAAGCGGATAAGCCACGATTGTAAAGGAATACCGGTCGGACGGAAGATACTTCTCCTGCTCCTGTGCAATTCTTCCCATCGATTCCAGACGCAGTCTCTGCTGGCGCTTATCCATCTGCACTGCTGCTTTGCAATTTACCGGAAGCAAAAGCCGTTCTCCAAACGTCTCCAAAAGCATCGGTCCCGCAAACCGGCTCATTGGCTCCCGGTACTGCTCAAAAACCTGATGCATCACCTTTTCGCGATGTAAAAACCACTGCTTATCCACCAAAAGCCCCATATCATTGCGGTGGTCATAATCATACTGCAAATTGATATTCGTAACCGTGTAGCCGGCCTTTCTCGCGTGGCGGTCATAAGCGGAGGTACGCATTGCCGTTACCGACAGCTCCTTCTTTTTTAAGAGGTCAATGACCTCCTTCATCACACGCTCAAAACCGATGGCATATCGAAGCTGTACCGTCTCTCCGGCCGAGAGCGGTACGTTCATCACCTTGAATCCGCGAAGGAAACCGTCAACCACGTTTTTTGCCATTTCCGTAATCTTCTTCTTCGGAAGGCGGTCCAAAAAATCTGCAACCGTAAGCTCATTTTCCGTAATATACTCGCCGTAACGATACAGATTCGTGCGGTCCCCGCTTTCATAGCTTAGAATGATTTCCCGCGCAAAATTCTCTCCCGCATCAAAGCGCTCTTTCATCGACCACGCAGCAAAGAGCTCCATATTGTCAAGCTCAAACCAATACAAAGCCTCCCTGCAGGTTTTGAACGTATACTCATAAAAATCCTCAAAACAGTTATAAATTTCAATAAACAGCTCTACCGTCATCACAAGCGCAAGCGCATTTCCCTCTGCCGCATAAAAAATCAAATGATTCAGCTTTGCCGCAAGATACGTCAAGAGTCTTCCGTAGCGCTTTCCGTAACGCTTTACCGCGTAGGCCGGATTCGAAAAAGAGGTCGCATAATTTACCGGAAGCACCTCTGCATAGAGCTTGTCAAACAGCTCCCGGCATTCCGAAAGCGAAAGCTTTGCAAAACTTCCGTCCGAAACCTTTGTCTCATATTCAAAAATCAGTAAAAGCTTTTCAGCCTCTGTCTTAAAATAGTCACGGTATTCTTCCGGAACACTCTCTTCCTCCTGCAGGGTGCGAAGGCGTTCCAGACACAGCTCTCTTCGCTCCGCCAAATCCTCACTGTTTCTCAGTTCTTCCATCTGATTCATTCCGTATCTCCTCCTATAATATCAAAACCCGAATCATTGACGTTCAGACTTTCGCCAGCCCATTCCAAATGACCATATTTTCATGCAATCCCTATGATATATAAACAAAACAGTACAACCAAAATAATCCCCGACACAATCATTCCAACCATCGGCAGTGTCGTGTAGACATCCTTTTCCTTTACCCCTTTCATCGACAGCACCAATGAGGCAATATCCGCAAAAAAGACAAGCATTCCGATGGCTCCGATATAGCTTCCGGCATTTCCTCCGGCCAGAGCCGAAAGAATGCAAAGCACAAGTAAAATCACAGCACAAAGAATTGCAAGCACAAAACCTGCAATCCCCTTCCCGGAATGACTTCTGCTGCTAAAATGCATTTTCATTTCCTCTTTCATCTTCGGCTTTTTCTCCTCCCAGCAATCATCCAATAGCAGACAAAGCCCAAAGCTCCGCCAAACGTGTTCAACATCAGGTCATCCACATCAAACGCACCGGTTTGTGTGAAATACTGCGTCACTTCTATTGTAAAACTAAACAGAAATGTTTTCAATAAAATCGTAAAGAGGTTCTGCTTTCGTTCAGAAAGAGCGGAAACAAAAAATCCAAAGGGCATAAATGCCACAATGTTTCCACCGATATTAACCATCACATACCGATATCCCACACGTTCAATATTCTGAATTCCACGCATAATTTCCAGCATTGGCGTCAGATTATAGCGATATCCGGCTTCCATCGTCCTCCCATACGTACTGGAGAAAAAGAGCAGATATGCCAGTACAGCAAGATAGCCAAGAAACAACACGCCCATTGCTGCCTGCAGAACATCGTTTTTTTTCTTCACGGACACTCCCTCCTTTCGAATTGATATAACCTCCGGGGCATATAGCTGCACCCTCCGCCAAAGGCTCACATACAGCACAGAATAAACCGGCACTGCGCTACATTCTGCTTTCGTGGCAGACCAGATATACAATCTGATACTTTCCTGCAGATGCTTTGATTAATTCCAGCGCGCGGGAAAGCTTTACCTCATCCAGATTCACAAACGGGTCATCCAACAGTAAAAACGGAGGCTCCTCAGAGAATAATGTATCCACCAATGCAAGTCTCATACAAAAATATACCAGATCCTGCATTCCTTTACTAAAATAGTCCAGTTCTCTTTCCTGTCCGTACGCAGAAATGCGAAGGGAAAGCTCGGAATCCAAAACCGCCTCCCGGTCCCTTTGCAGCTCCTCCTCTGCCCCCTCCAGCAAAAGTGAAACATACTCCTGAAAGCTCTGCTCCAGCTTTTTCTGATAGCGCCCGGAAAAGCTTTGTTTGGCATCCTTAAGGCACCGGAGCGTTTCCACAACAATTGCATGCTCTTTCCTGCTTTTTTCCAGTTCCTCCTGCAGGGCATACAACCGCTCTCTTGCCTCCGTTTCCTTCTCTGCTTCTGTTTCCAGCTGCAATGCGCGTTCTCTTGTCACAAACAGCTGTCGTTCCAGTTCCGAAAGCTTTTCTCTAACACTCTCAGCCGCAGCCTGCAGCTCCTCCGGCGTCTCCGCCTCCTGTTCTGCAATACTCAGGCACACCGTAGAATTCTCTGCTTCAAACCGCACACGTTTTTCTTTCGCTGCTTCATATTCCTCCCAAAACATCTGTTGCTCCCTGAAACGGTTTTCCAGCATAAACCGGCGTTCCATTGGCTGCGCTCCGTAGATTCCTAAGTTCCCATACTGTTCAAAAACTCTTTGTACCTCCAGTTCACAGACCGCAAGCTGCTCTCTTGTTTCCGTTTGCTTTTCCGAAAGCACTCTTTCCCCGCGCTTTTGTTTTCCGGAAGAAAGAGCAAAATATGTACCAAGAACGGCGCACCCAAGTGCCGCTGCCCCCTTTGGTTTTGCAGACAAGCCCCGGACAACCGCAGCACCGGCAGACACAAGCATCAGCACAAAGCATACGGCCGCAATAAATCTGTATCTTTTCCGTTTCTGTTCCACTTGCTTTTGCTTCGTACCAAGCACTTCCCCGGCCTGTAAAAGCTGCTCCCGCCGGATAATAAGCTCCTGGTCCTCTTTTGCCAGACGAACCACGGTTTCCTCCTGTATCCGTTCAATGCTTCCACAGGAATTTCGAAAGCGTGCCTCACGCTTCTGTTCTTCCCGGCAAAGCTCTTCGTAATACTTTCTCTTTTCCGTAAGGCGCTGTTTGTTTTCAAGCTGCTCCTGTCTGTCCTGCAGTTCCTTCCTTTGAAGCTCTGCGACTTCTTTTTCCTTCGCAAGCTCTGCTTCCCTTCTTCGCCACTCCTCCGCTTCCCTGCGTTTTTCTTCACACTCCGAAAGCCACCGTTCCGCCTCTGTTTTCTGACGCGTCAGTTCTGCAAGCTTACCCTTTTCATCTTTTTTACGGTCCGGAAGATATTTTTTACGAAGCGCGTCCAATGCATCACAGGCTTCTTCAAACCGGCTCTTATCCTCATCTCCGTCGGAAAGTCTCCCCAGACGTGTACGAATGCTGTCATTGAGCCGGCTGTTCTCCATCTGATTCTGCGGAAAATACGTCGTTCTGGCAAACGCCTCCCGATCCAGTCCAAACAATTCATATCCAAGCTCCGTCGAATACTCCTTCGACTCCAGATGTGTGACTGCGTCCGTCAGGCGAAACGTGTCCTCTGATTCCTTGTTTCCAAAGCTTCGCTCAACCTTATACTGCTTTCCTTTTGCCTCAAAGACAAGGTAGCCGCCATATGCTCCCCCCTGCCAGGGAAGATATTTTTTACGCGGTGCATCATTTAGCTTCGTGCGGCTGCCACCGGACGGAAGCCCGTAAAGCATTGCACGGAGAAACGCAGCAAACGTGCTTTTTCCCCAGCCGTTTTCACGCAAAACCACATTCCAGCCTTCCGAAAAATCAAAGGAAAAATCATGCAGTTTTCCGAAATTACTGATATAACATCTGATCAGAAGCACGACTCCACCTCCTCGCCGGCAAGTGCCCGTACTCCAAGCTCCAGTATTTTTCTTTTTTCCTCTTCCGGATAGTCACCGGCAAGCACGCGCCGCACAAATTCTCCCCGCAGTGATATGTCCCCCTTATATTTTTCCGGATTTACGAACAGTCTGACCTCACGATCCGTTACGTCAAATAAAAAATAATCCGGTGAAAAACGCCGGAGCAGATAGCTCATATCCCATTCCACGTCAATTCCTGTTGTACCACGCAGCACTACACGGACCATATCCTTTTCCGGTATCTCTTCCAGTGCCTCAAAAATGCGTTCCTCTACCGCTATCGTGCTTTCCGCTCCGGTAATATCCACCGGAACCTCCCACACGGTACGCTTTGCAAACGGAACAAAGCTATGGGAAATCCGATTGCCGTCTGTTTCCAGCCAGACAAAACCTTTTTCCCCACATTCGTCAAAGCCCCGCCCTTCCGGGCAGCCGCAATAACAGTACCCGCCTCTTTCATCGAGCCTGTCGAAGCGGTAGGTATGAATGTGTCCAAGCGCAAGATAATCAATGTTTTTATTTCTCAGCTCCGGCAGACAAATCGTCTCCGCATTTTCTCCGGCGCCACAGGACACCGCCTGACCATGCAGCAGTACAATATTACACTGCTCCGAAGAAAGCTGAAGCCGGTCGTAAGCAATCGCACCTTCCGGCTCTATCCCGGCAATCGTCACCTCGTTGTAGCGGTAATACGTCCAATCCCTTCCGAACAGCTTCAGATTTGGCGGTCTTTTATCCTTATCCTCAAAAAAATCCACCCGGTCATGGTTTCCGCGAAGATACAAAAAATCAAGAAACAGAAACCGCCGCATCGTTTCCCGGATAAGCTCCTGCGTTTGTTTCGACACGTTTTCCGTATCAAACAAATCACCCACAATCAGTACCGCGTCCGCACCATGCTCCGCTGCGTACTCCGTCATCCGGACAAAATTCTGCAGCAGCTCCGCCCGGCGATATTTCCTCTTTTCCCCGTCCATACCGCCGGAAAGTGCCGGCTCCAAATGCAAATCCGCACAATGAAGAAGCTTCATGAAACTCACCCCTTAAAATGAAATCCCCATCTGCTGCAGGATTGAGTCAAACATTCCGCTTTCCAGCATAACCGAAACGCAAAGCACCATGAATACCATCATAATTGCCGAAAAAATCAAAAGCGCACGCGCAAACGTTTTTCGTACTCCGGTAATCCCCGGTGCAAAGCTCCAGCAGAGCAAAAGTCCTAAAAATGCATACATTCCGACATAAGGCAGGAAAATCAACGAGAATACACCCAAAAAGGTCCAGATCGTTACCGGCTTCTCATTCACACCATTTGCAGAGACTACCGTCCTGTTCTGCGGCTCCACACGCTCCTGTGCCAGAGTTCCAAAAGCGGACCAGCTTCCATTCTCCTGTGTATTTGCTCCCTGGTTTCGTGCTTCTTCTCTATTTTGGCGGAAAGAGCTGCCGCAATAATCACAGAAATTAGCTTCCGGATTCATGGCTTCTCTTCCACATACTGTACAACGCATAGCTTTTCTCCTCCCATCAATGCTTCACAATACTCTTTTGTGCACATTTTTCAGCACAGATACCGCAATGATTACACTTTTCCTGGTCAATGTGCGGAAGGTTGTCAATGATTTCAATCGCTCCCTGTGTACACACCCTGGAACAAAGCGTACACCCGCCACAACCCGCACTGCAGGCATCCTTCACTTTCTTTCCTTTTTCCTTCGAGCTGCAGCCCACCAGATATTCTGCCTCATACGGCACAAGTTCAATCAGATGATTCGGACAAACCTTCGTGCACTGTCCACAGGCAGTACACTTTTCCTTGTCCACAACAGCAACTCCGTTCACCACATGAATTGCATCAAACTGACAGGCCTTCACACAGCTTCCGTAGCCCATACAGCCATACTCACACAGCTTTTCACCATGTCCCGGAATCAGTGCAAGCTTTCTGCAGTCATGTAAGCCATAATAATGATATTTGTTTTCCGTCTTATCACAAGTACCAAAACAGTGAACAAATGCGACCATTTTCTTCTCCTCCGTCACACTTGCTCCAACAATTCCGGCGATTTTTGCCTTTGCCTCTGCCGATGCAACCGGACATTGATTGGCCGGTGCCGTTCCGGAAGCAATTGCCTTCGCCAGACCGTCACAGCCCGGGAAACCACATCCGCCACAGTTATTGCCCGGAAGACATTCCCGGACCGCCACCTCCGTTTCGTCCACCGGAACTGCAAGAAATTTACCGGCAATTCCAAGTAAGAGTCCAATCAGTAAGGCAATCGTTCCAACGACAGCTGCCGCTATTCCTATTCCCATATTCTCAGCCTCCTATCTGCAGTCCGGAAAAACCGTTAAATGCAATCGCCATCAGCCCCGCTGCAATCAAAACAATCGGCATCCCCTGAAATGCCTTCGGAATGTCAGAATGCTCCATCCGTTCACGGATTCCGGCCAGAATCACAATGGAAATTGCAAAGCCGACTGCTGTGGCAAATCCGTTTACCGTACTCGTAAGCAGTCCATAGCTGTTCTGCACATTGGTCAGTGCAACACCTAAAACCGCACAGTTTGTCGTAATCAGCGGAAGATATACACCAAGCGCCGCATATAACGCCGGACTTATTTTTTTGATTATCATCTCCACCAGCTGAACGAGTGCAGCGATTACAAGAATAAATACAATCGTCTTCAGATAATCCAAATCAAACCGTGCCAGCAACGTATCGTAAATCAGAGAGGTAACTGCCGATGCAATCGTGATTACAAAGATAACGGCGGCGCCCATACCTGATGCCGTCTTAATCTTTTTGGAAACCCCAAGAAACGGACACAAGCCGAGAAACTGGCTTAATACGACATTATTAACCAGTGCCGCACCAACAGAAATCAATAGCAATTCTTTCATATCAGTTCTCCTCCTTATTATCCGGTTTTGCTTTTGCCTCTGCCACCTTGGCATTTATTGCATCTGCCGTTTCCACCCTGTTCTCTGCCGTCTTTGCCGCTGCAGCTTTCTTTTCTGCCGCTGCCTTCACCAGCGCGGCCTTTCTTGCAGCCTCCTCGGCAAGAAGCTGTTCCTTCTTCTGACTAAGCAGCGCATGATTTGCAGCGCATTCTCTTCCACTGCAGCCTGCACAATTTCCGCCGCAGACAAGTGTTTCCGCCTTAGCAGTCCCGTTTGTGGCAGAAGGCGCCTTAAACTTATTTTGCAGTGCCGTAAGCAGGGCAAGCACGAAAAATGCTCCCGGTGCCATAACAAAAATCGCAAGCGGTTCATAGGAGGCCGGCATCACGCGGATTCCAAAGATTTCCCCTGCACCAAGCAGCTCACGGAACACGCCGATGCTCGTCAGACCGAGCGTAAACCCAAGTCCCATGCCAAGTCCGTCAAACATTGACAAAAGAACCGGATTCTTATAAGCAAATGCCTCTGCACGTCCGAGGATAATACAGTTTACCACAATCAGCGGAATATAAATTCCCAGAGATTTATTTAACCCCGGTAAATATGCCTTTAGCAAAAACTCCACCATCGTTACAAACGAGGCAATCACAACAATAAATGCCGGAATTCGTACCTTGTTCGGAATCACCTTACGAAGCAGGGAAATCAGGATATTCGAAAGCACCAGTACAACCGTTGTTGTCAGTCCCATTCCGACCGCATTCTTTGCCGAGGTCGTTGTCGCAAGCGTCGGACACATACCGAGCATAAGCACAAACGTTGGATTTTCCTTAATCAGACCATTCCAAAACTGTTTCAGTCCCTGTTTCATCTGGCACCTCCGATTTCCTGTTCTGAAAGATACCGTGCAAATTTCAGACCACCATTGATTCCACCGGTTACTGCCTTTGACGTAATCGTTGCACCACTGAGTGCATCAATCTCGCCGTTTGCCGCAGCGCCTGTTTTTGTCACCTTAAACTCCGGGACGGAAACTCCCAAAAACTGTTTTCTCCACTCCGGATTCTTCTCTGCCTCAAGTCCAAATCCGGCCGTTTCACCGATTTTCAAAAATTCCATTCCCTTTATCGTTCCGTCCAGCGCATAGCCAAACACCATCTGAATCGCTCCGCCATAGCCCAATTTATCTGTCACGGTAATAATATAGCCAATCAGACCTCCTGCCTCATCTCTGACCAGACAGGCCTCATCCACCGTTACAGCAGAGCTGTACTCTTCCCCCAGAATCTCCGGTGCGCGGGAAATTGCCGCAGAAAGCCCGGTTACTTCCCCGGATTCCTGAACCGTAGCTGCTCCCGGAAATACCTTAAGATAAGCCGCCTGTTTTTCCTGCTCCTCTCTTTGTGCAATCGGTTCCGCAGTGACCTCATAAACAACGCCGAGCAATACCGCTGCCACCAGGGTAATCAGCACCAGTGCAAGTGTATTTTTTATAATTTCAGAAATGCCACCTTCTTTTTTAGACATTGGCCTTCCCTCCTTTTCCGAACGAGCGCGGCATCGTGAGCTTTTCGATTAACGGCACCAGAAGATTACCGGTAATGATTGCATAGGAAACGCCCTCTGCCGAACCGCCGAATACGCGGAACACACCGGTTAAAATGCCAAGGAACACACCAAATACGATTCTGCCCATCGGTGTAATCGGCGAGGTTACATAGTCCGTTGCCATAAAGAACGCACCTAACATCAGACCACCGCCGCAAAGCTGCATGGCAAGATACCCGGGATCAAAGCCGTGTCCTCCAAACAGCCCCATAAACAAAGCAAACGTGAGCAGATACGCTGCCGGAATCCGGATGGAGATGACCTTTTTCACAAGGAGATATATTCCACCTGCAAGCAAAAGCACGGCACTCGTTTCTCCAATCGTACCGCCGGTAAAACCAAAAAACATATCGGACAGGCTCGCTGTCTCCCCTGCCTTAATTGCCGCAAGCGGCGTTGCTGCGGATACACCGTCAACAGCAGCCGCACCTGCCATCAAAAGTCGTGCGGTATCTCCCGATGCTGCCTTCTCCACGCCAAACGAAGCCATCGGTTTTGCGCAGGAAATCAGCAGGAAACAGCGGGCCGCAAGCGCCGGGTTCATAAAGTTCTGTCCCAGTCCTCCAAACAACTGCTTCACAACAATAATTGCAAACACACCGCCCAGAACCGGAATCCAGTACGGAACATTGACCGACAGATTCATTCCAAGTAAAAGACCGGTTACCAGCGCACTGCACTCATAGCCGTCCCCCGGCTTTTTCATCCATTTCCTGTAGCAATGCTCTGAAAGCACGCAGGACGTCATGGAAAGAATCAAAATCAGGAGTGCACGAAATCCGAACTGATACACACCAAACAACGCCGCCGGTGTCAGGGCAATCACAACATCCCACATAATAACTGCTGTTGTCACCTTACTTCTGATATGAGGTGAAGCAGAGACATTCCATAAATTTTTCATCCTGCACCTCCTACTTCTTTCTGCGTTCATCCAGAATGCTTCGTCTTGTCTGCTTAAATGCCTGCGTCAGCCGGCGCCCTGCCGGACAGACATACGTACAGGTACCGCATTCATAGCATTCCATTCCATCGATTCCTATAAAACCTTCATTCTCAAAGTTTTCCGCATATTCCATCATTTTCTGCGGAACCAGTCTGCTCGGACAGGCTGCCACGCATCGGCCACAGCGTATGCAGGCGGACGTCGGCATTGCCGCCGCATCATCCTTTGCAAACGCAAGCAGAGCGGAAGACGTTTTCGTAATCGGCAGATTCAGATCAAATAAAGCAAGTCCCATCATCGGTCCACCGGAAATCACCTTCTGGGGAGTAACCTTAAACCCGCCTGCAGCTTCAACCAGCTCCGAATACTGCGTCCCGGTCCGCACAGAGAAATTGCGCGGCTCTGCAATTGCATCACCGGTAACTGTTACAATCCGTCGAATCAGTGGCGTTGACTCTGCCACCGCCATATAAACCGAAATCACCGTATCAATGTTGTTCACAACGCAGCCTGCATCTGCCGGGAGCATAGCCGAATTAATCTTCCGTCCGGTTGCCACGTTAATTATCTGACGTTCAGCGCCCTGCGGATACTTTGTTTTTGCAGTCTTTACAGTAATTCGCGTTTCATCCTTTACAAGCTCCGAAAGCTTTGCAATTGCTTCTGGCTTGTTATCCTCAATCAGAATAATGCCCTTCGCCTTTTCAAACAGCGAAAGAATAATTTTAAGTCCACCGACAATCTTCTCCGGCTGTTCCAGCATCATACGATAGTCTGAGGTCAGGTACGGTTCACACTCCGCACCGTTTACAATCACAAAATCAATTGCATCATCG
Source organism: uncultured Clostridia bacterium (assembly GCA_945622055.1). Classification (GTDB taxonomy): domain Bacteria; phylum Bacillota; class Clostridia; order Lachnospirales; family Lachnospiraceae; genus SIG307. The sequence goes on along the minus strand of CALZBV010000052.1, from coordinate 1,963 downwards.
CGCTTCGGCGTGAGCTTCACATGCGTTGGAAAGCCGGCACCACCCATGCCTACAATTCCTGCTTCCTTCACAAGCTGGCGGATTTCCTGCTTACTAAGCCCTGTCACATCACGCTTCTCGCCAAAGCCCTCAACCGACTTATATTCTCCGTCATTTTCAACCACAATGGAATCACAGGTTGCCCCGGTAACCGTTAACCGCTTCTCAATCGCCTTAACCGTGCCGGACACCGAACAAATCACGTTTGCAGAAACAAAGGCGGACGCCTCGCCAATCTTCTGACCAACCAGCACCTGATCTCCGACTGCAACGACCGGACGTGCCGGTGCACCTATATGCTGCTGCATCGGAAATACCAGCTCACCCTTCGGCAGAAGAACCGTCGTCGGCTTATCTTTTGTCAATTCCTTGCCGTCATACATGTGTACGCCGCCACCAAATGTTGCCTTCCACATACTCCTTCTTCCCTTCTTCTCTCTACTGTAACATAACCCCAAGGACACCCGCCTGTAACACAAATTGCTCCTTGGGATACACCTATCACAATTCTACATACATCATATCCTGAACTTCGTTCATGATCTCCAACTCCGCTCGGTTCTTGCAAGCAAGCTTGCAGATCCTCACTACGTCTTTATCATATCACATTTTGTCACAAAAGAAAAGGAGCTTTCGCAACTGTCAAAAGCTCCCTCTCTTTTTAATTTTCGCGATGTCTGTATTTTTCTCTCGTTGCCAACCCACCGCGAATATGCCGCTCCGATTTATTCACATCCAATACATTCCGCACTGCCTCTGCAAGCCCTGCATTCACCCGCGGTAAACGTTCTGTGATGTCTTTATGTACAGTACTCTTGCTGATTTTAAATACCTTGGCGGTCTCGCGTACGGTTGCCTTATGTTCTACAATGTAATCTGCAACCTCCACCACACGTTCTTCGATACACCCTTCCAAACCGGTATCCTCATATACTTTTTGTACAGTTTATGAACGTCCCGCCTGAGGTATGACCAAAAGAAAGCCGGAATGTCTCCCATAGACAAAACAGACATGATTCCATTGTAAATACCAAAGGTGCAAAAAGCCATATGTATATGCCCTGCCACTTCCAAACTCCTATGGCATTTGCTTTAGGGTATCCCTATGCCCCATGTTTGTACACCTTTGATAGAAGTACCCTATCTTTTATATAACCTTCACTAATTCTTTACATAACATTACCAGGTCATATCGTATACCTTCTCGACTTCTCCAACCTCGATTGCTCCATTCATCCTGCGATACATCGTCACCGCCATATATCAGCGCCCCATAATCAAAGCCTCTATATTGTGCAACTGCGATACATCCCGCCTGCTCCATTTCTACAATCTTTGCACCTTCATCCTTTCTTCTTGCAATCCTATCGGCGGTTTCTCTAAAAATTGCATCTGTTGTCCATGTTATGCCTTGTATATATGAAATCTCGTTCGCTCTTAAATACTGCACAATCTTTTCTGTTACGTTCTTGTTGGTATATATGTATCTTGATGGTTCAATATAATGATAAGAAAAGCCTTCGTCCCGAATCGCTCCATCTACTACAAGAATCTGCCCAACCTCTATGTTTTTGTCGAGAACTCCGCCTCCACCGCAAAACATGACTTTTTCAACACCCATAGCATGAAACAAATCCAAATTGCCTGCACAGGACGGACACCCTACTGCACCAAGTGTAATCAAGACATCAGTATCTGCAAACCGATATACATAAACAATATTTTCTCCATCAATTGTCCTTTCAAGCACTATCTTTCCATCTGTAAGCAGTTTATCTATTACCTCCGGAAAGAAAGTAATTATCATCTTGTTACATTCAAATTTCTTATCTACCCAAATTCCCGGATTGATTTTCGCATCTCTGTTATCATCAAATTCTAAAATTGGATAACTGCTTTTCAAAAGCATACACCTCCGTTCTAT
>CALZBV010000051.1 GCA_945622055.1 uncultured Clostridia bacterium | reverse complement strand
ACCACGACAATCTTACACTCCGGGTAATTCTCCATCACCTCGTTTGCGCCATTTACAATGTTCTGGTATCCACAGGACAGACCGGAGGAAAAACTGATATGTAAGATATCCTTGCCCTGCTTGGCAAGCTCCGTGAACTTCTCCAGAATCACAGCCGGATTACTTGCTGCTGTTCCTACCTTCTTTCCTGCTCTCATCTCATCATAAAACTCTTTGATCGTCAGAAGATTTCCTTCTTCTCCGTAGACCTTCTCTTCTACATTGTAGTAGTGCGGAATTACCAGAATTCCATTCTTCTCCAAAAAATCCCGTGACATATCGGAATTCGTTTCCGTGGAAATAACTATTTCTCTCATTTTTGCTCTCCTTCGCATTTTGTCCTTAGACATCACTGATAAATTCAGCGTTTCCATATATTTATATTTCGTAAGCAGGCTTTCTAATCCTGACGCGGCCTTATTTTATCAGATCCTGAAAAAATCTCAGGTTCTCTGCAGACAACGGAAGCTCTCCGTTCTCCTCTTTCTTTACGATTTCCACAATCCGGTCATTTACCGGTGTAGGAATACCGCACTTTTTCCCCCACTCACAAACTACACCGTTGATTGCATCAATCTCGCACGGCTTCTTCTTTTTCAGATCCTGCAGCATGGACGGCTCAATAGCAGCATGCTTTTTCATTGCAATCGGCAGAAGGAACATTGCAAATGCCCTTTTCAGTCCGTTTTTATAATAAAACAGTTTTGTGATATCCTTCCCCTGTACCGGCGCAAAAACCTCTCCCGCAGCGTGTCCCACATCAATGCATTCCTTCATGCAGCGCAGAGCCAGCTTTCTCCCCTCTTTCGTAGCATACACATCGCCAAAGGTACCGCCGACCACCGTTCCGATTCCGGAAAAGGTTGCATTAATCAGAAGCTTTGACCATCTTGCGCCCAACAGATTTTCCTCATTGTCTACCGGACACATCTTTTCCAAAAGTCCCTTCACCATGTTAAGCTGCGTACTGCTGATTCCTTCCATACCACCCATATGAAAAGACAGACTATCCGGCTCGGAAGTCAGTGTACACTCTCCCGGAGAGGACAATGTAGCCCCCCATTCCACCACACAGCCAATGGTACGGTTCTTTCCGACAATCTCAGCAATTCCGGGTTCCGGAATACCATTCTGAAATGTAACAATCACGCCTTCCGCTGCCAGAAGCGGCTTCAGCTGCATTACTACCTCATGGTTATACAACTGCTTCGTCATCAGGAAAATAACATCGTACGGTCCAGCCATCTCCTCCGGAAGAATTGCGTTTACCGGCGTGGTAAACTCCACCGTTCCCCTGATGTGTGCACCGTTTTCCCGCAAAGCCCTCACATGGGCCTCATTTCTGTTAACCAGCTCCACTTCCTGCCCGTTTTTAGTCATATATGCGCCCAGAACAGTTCCAAGGGAGCCGGCACCATAAATCGCACATTTCATCCTATCCTCACATTTTGCAATCTGTTTGGACTTAGCATTTCATCCCTTATGTGAGATGCTACAGATTACAACATACTGACATTATACCTCAAAATTCTAAAAAAGAATAGAATAAAAAAAAGAGTTTCTCTTAAGAAACCCTTTTTCTCTGTTCCATTCATTCAAAGTGTTTATTCGTGCTTCGTTATCGTTCCGTCTGCCTGTCTGGAAAACTTTGAGATGAAGTCCCACGCCTGCTCGCAGGTATGATGTCTGAACTCATGCCCCTGCCCGGTAATGCTTGCAAACGCTGTATAGCAGACACCATCTTCGCTGTCATAATACTGAATCTTCAAATCACTGTCTCTGGAGTCATCATGAATGACCTCGGAATGTTCCCCCGCAACTCCCCAGACCTTCTCTGCCCAGTTGTCCTTCTTTGCGTAATCCAGGTCGAATTTCACCTTCAGGCGGTTTACCTCTGCTGCATACTGAATGCGCTCAAGTCCCGATTCAGCCTGACAAGGAAGCTCCGGAAGATGTGAATTTTCTCCGCCCGAATAGAAAAGCGGAACCATAACCGACGTATTCAGACGGTCCCCCAGCGGTTGTCCGAACGGATTGCTTCTGACCGGGAACAATGCACTACCCGGTGCAAGTCCTGCAAATACCTTCGGATATTCCTGATACATGTCCCAGGTTTTTCCGCTACCCATGGAAAATCCGGTTGCATAAATACGGGTAGCGTCAATCAAATACCGCTTTTTCAGCTCCTCAATGACACAAACTGCCTCCGTTGCAGTTACATTCTGGTGATTCTCAATGGCCACATACAGGAAATTCCGGCTATGTGCCACATCATACCAGCCCGAAACAAAGGTCAGAAACATAGCGGAATCCCCGCCGCCATGGAAGCCAACCAGAAGCGGTGCCGGCCCTTTTTCAAAAAGGTCATTGTTGTAATATGCGAAGTAACCAACCTTATGCTCTTCGGTTCCCTTAAAAGCTCCGCGATGGTCCGGAGAAGTCTTTACCGTAACGATTCCCGGCTCCTCTGTCATGTTCAGCTCTGCAAAATCCGGCTCAATTTCCATATTTCCGCACCACATCTTAAACCTGCGGACAAAATTCTTAAAATCTGCCACATAATCTGCCGCATCTTTAATAAGCAGATTTTTGCAGTTTGCAAATCCCCTGTTAACCTCTTCGGAATTACCAATGCTTAAAATACCGATGTCCGTACGTTCCGGTGCAGGAATCACACTCAGATTCTGCATGGAGCACATTGCCGGGGTAATCTCGCCCGGTCCCCACAGGTACTGTCCCTGAAGCGTCTTTAAGAGATTCTTTGCCACATAATCAGCTGACGCACCAAAGCTGTAAATATCCGCACGGAAAATAGCCCCACGCACAAAGCAGCCCTTAAACTCACGGGTAAAGAAATCAGACAATTCAATGATTCCGTCCGAATACCTCGGATCCATCTTTACCTCTGCAATAACCGAAGCATACAGCTCCTCCGTTGCCTTCTCCCAGCCACCTTCGTTCGTCGGATATACGAACAGCACAGAAGAATCTGCCGATGCTGCAATCTCCGCAAGTCCGCTCTCCTTTGCAAAGTTGATTGCCTCCTCCCTGCTCTGTCTCTGCTCCTCAAAAACAAGCAAAAGCGGGGCACGGAAGCCATAATTCAGCGTCTGTCCGTCAATCTCATTTGCCGGCACATACGTCTTAAGATAAAATTTTTCATATTCATGCTCCCAATACTTTCCGCCGTCAGCCAATGTGCTGACAACCGGTCTTTCCATCATTGCCATAAGTAACCTCCCAAATCATTAATCTGTTATCTAATTATAACACTTCTTCATCTGGAATGCCAGTTTTTTTCTTATTTTTCCAAATCTTTTTTTCCTGCCAACGCAATCAGGACATAGTTTACCCGCACGAAGAAATTGTCGTGCTTCGTACGCTTCGTGCGACAATTTTTTATAAAACATGATTGCATATAGTTCTGAAAATTGGTAAAATAGAAAAAAGAACTTCGTCCACTTACATTGCTTTGGACGGAAACAAAGGAGAGAACGCTATGGATAAAAATCTTTTCACGAATTCTCACATTCTTGCATGGCTTACATACTTTTCGGAAAACACGGAGATTGATTTGGAACGGGTTAAAATTCTTGATATTACGAGAAAAAACAAGAACCTGATTCCCACCGTGGAATCCCACAAGACTGTCCTTGTATTTACCGAGGCCGGACACCGTGATATCTTCTATCGCATGTTCAACGCCGGACTTGGGGATTGTGAGGTCATTTACAACGAAGGCAGTGAACCTTGCGGCGAAATCAAGAAAAATAAGGTATATGATATGATTGACCGCGGAATCAACGCTTCCGCAGGTATGCTGATTATCAACCCTTCTGCACGCAATACCGTTAAGTTTGGTATGGATAACAAGCTGTTTGCAACCGGTTCGGTTCATTATGTCGGTTCCGAAATCCGTTCCGTCATCCTAAACAAGATGCAGATTGACGATTCGAAAAATTTATGCATTATTTCCGGTGAATCCATCGCAATCGAAGCAGCAATTATGGCCGGGGAAGGTACTGTTATCGCTGTGGAATACAACCAGCGTGACCGGGAAACCTTAGAGGATAATGTCAGCCAGTTCGGTTTGCACAACATCACAATCATTGATCGCATCGACGAAGCTACCATGAAGGGACTTCCGGTTCCGGATGTCACGATGTTGGTTGCATCCGCAAGCATGGAGCAGGAGATGCGCTACCTGTTAAAGCTCAATCCGGCAATGCAGTTCGTAATTTACACACTGGATTTTCAGGTTGCAGCTTCCATGGGACATCTGTTTGAGACGCTTTCTCTCGGAGAGCCGAAGATTATCCAGATTGCCGTATCCTACCTTACACACCGAAACACGTTTGAGCAGCAGCCGGCTCCGTGGATTATTACAAGAAGAGACGCCTAATCCTGCGCTTTACAATTTCACTAATATAATGCCTTTACCGCCCGTCACGGACGCTTACAAAAGGGGCAGTCGCACAAATGGTGCGGCTGCCCTTTCTTCTCTTCTTATGCCGTATGCACTTATTTACACTTTGCCAGAAGCTCTTCCCACTTCTTATCAACATACTGCTGTGCAGCTTCGATGGTCCACTCATTGCCCGGCTTGAAGCAGTGCTTAAATCTGCCCTGGAGTGACATAAACTCCTCTACCGGAAGCTTCTTCTTCGGCTCATAGGTCAGACGGTACTCTCCGTTTTCCACCTCATAAAGCGGCCACACGCAGGTATCCACTGCCAGCTTACAGATTTTGATCAGATCCTCGGCCGGATACTGCCAGCCTCTCGGACACGGACACAGTACATTAACAAACGTTGCACCCTGCGTATAAATTGCCTTATGTGCCTTTTCATGAAAATCCTTCAGGTTGCCGATTAAAGTCGTCTGTGCAACATACGGGGAACCATGGGACACTACAATCTGCGTCAGGTCCTTCTGCGCCTGCTTCTTACCTACCGATTCCACACCGGCCGGAGTCGTCGTTGCAGAGGCAAACCGAGGGGTTGCAGAGGAACGCTGTGTACCGGTGTTCATGTACGCATTGTTATCATAACAGAAATACGTAAAGTCATGACCTCTTTCAAGGGCACCGGATAAGGACTGGAAACCGATATCATAGGTTCCGCCGTCTCCACCGATTGCAAGAATCTTTACATTTCGCTCTGCCGGAATCTTTCCCTTTCTCTTCATTACATTGTAAGCAGCCTCAACACCGGATGCCGTTGCAGAGGTATTCTCAAATGCGGTGTGGATATAGGAATCATGCCATGCAGTGAACGGATACTGGAAAGAAGAAACCTCCAGACATCCCGTTGCATTACAAATAACTGCCTTGTCCTCCGGCTCTACTGCGCGCATCATGGCTCTGCATACGATACCGGCACCACAGCCGGCACATAATCTGTGACCGGCTTCAAAGCGCTCTTCTTTGCTTAATTGTTCTTTCAGATTGTAAGCCATTACTGCACATCCTCCCTCAGATCTCTTTGTCCCATATGAGAGTAAATCGGTCCAACCTCACCGGTTGCCACAATCTTTTCCAGTCTACGATACACTCTCTTAGCATGATCCACCGTGAAATCTCTTCCACCCAGACCATACACAATATCTACCATCTTCGGACGCTTCTCCAGATTGATACACATGGAAGCCGTTTCAGCAAAGAGTGGCCCGCCGCAACCGGAAAAACCCTCACTCTTATCCAATACGGCAACTGCCTTACAATGTGAAATCGCCTGTGCAATCTCTTCCCCCGGGAACGGACGGAACACACGAACCTTAACCAGTCCTGCCTTTACCCCCTGTGCCCGAAGCTCATTCACAGCTGCCTTTGCCGTACCGGCGGAAGATCCCATTAATACAATGGCAAGCTCTGCATCTTCCATGCAGTATTCCTCAATCAGACCATATTTTCTTCCAAAGGTGCGCTCAAAATCAGCCGCAACGTCTAAAATCGCACGCTTTGCATTCTTCATTGCTTCTGCCTGTGCAACTCTTGCCTCCATGTAGTAACCGGAAACACCATAAGGTCCTACGGCCAGCGGATTTTCTTCCTTTAACAGATAATGCTCCGGCTTATATTCTCCGACAAACGCCTTAACCGCATCGTCTTCCTCCAGCTCAATGTTCTCAATTGCATGAGACGTAATAAATCCATCCTCGCAAATCATAATCGGAAGGCGAACATCTGCGGTCTCTGCGATTCTGTGGGCCTGCAGATAGTTATCGTATGCTTCCTGGTTGTTCTCCGCATAAATCTGGATAAAACCGGAATCGCGTTCTGCCATGGAATCGGAGTAATCGTGGTTAATGTTAATCGGGCCAGTCAGCGCTCTGCAGGAAACTGCAAGCACAATCGGCAAACGGCTGGAAGCCGCCACATATAACACTTCATTCATATACGCAAGTCCTGCAGAGGACGTCGCCGTAACCGCTCTGCAGCCTGCTGCTTCCGCACCCATGCAGGCCGATAAAGAGGAATGCTCACTCTCTACGGTAATGAACTCGGTATCTACCTTTCCGTCTGCCACATACTGTGCAAAATATTGCGGAATTTCTGTGGAAGGCGTAATCGGGAACATTGCAAATACATCCGGGTTAATCTGACGCATTGCGGTTGCAATTGCCTCATTTCCGGAAAGTCTGTCTCTGATACTCATACTTAGTGAACCTCCTTCCAGTCGATTGCACCGAACGGGCATGCTTTAAAGCAGATGCCGCAGCCCTTGCAATGGTCATAGTCAAATTCGGTTCTTTTTCCGTCCTTTACCGGAATCGAAGAATCCGGACAGAACGGTGCGCACAAAAGGCACTGCTTGCATTTTTCCGCATTCCATACCGGAATCTTGGATCTCCACTCACCGGTCATCGTAAGTCTTGAAGTCCCCGGCTCATAAATCTCGCAGCCCGTAGTCAGTTCCTGCCAGGGAATCTGCTCATTGATATCTTTTGCTTTCTTAAACTCACTCATCCCTTTACTCCTTTCATTGCCTCGGAAAGACACTTCAGGTTTCCTTCTACTACCTGAGGCTTCTTTGCAAACTTATGACGATAGGAGGTCTCCATATCCTTTAAAAACTCATATGGATCCACGCATTTGCTGACTGCTACAACCGCAGCAAGCATCGGCGTATTCGGGAAATAAGCACCAAGGTGCTTCTGGGAAATGGCTCTTGCATCAATGGTGCAGATTCTGCCCTCATAACCATGCAGCTTTGCTCTTAATTCTTCCGGATTCTTTTCTGTATTGATAATAACAGCACCGTGTGCCTTTAAGCCAGCCGTAACATTCACGCTGTCTAAAAGCGTTTCATCCACGACTGCTACATAATCCGGCTCATAAATATTGGAATGGATACTGCATCTTTCCTCTGAAATTCTGTTGTATGCCGTAATCGGAGCACCCGATCTCTCCGGACCATACTCCGGAAACGACTGTACATATTTGCCTGACATAAATGCGGCATCTGCCAGAAGCTGACTGGCTGTCTTCGCTCCCTGACCACCACGGCCATGCCAACGTATTTCGATCATCTCACTCATTGGTATGCTTCCTTTCATCCTAAATCCGTAGGTAAAAGAACACCGAACAAAAGGGCGCCCTTCCACCACATATCACTATCATATATCGAGATTTCAATCTGTGCAAGCAAAATCCACAATTTTTTTCATTTTTTCGTTAAAAAGTGATACAGGCGTCCCATTTCCGGTCATGCATTCCCGTAAAACTGCAGCAGCCCCTGCATAATGAAAAAGGAAGCTCTCCATACGAAAAGCTCCCTTCTGAAATACCGTATTAAAAACGCTTAATTTACTTGAAAGACTTACTGTTCAGAACCAGTGCACTGTAGAGGTACAAAACATCCTTATTCTCAAAGTCAATCAGCCGGTTCAAAAGATCCGGCACAACATAGCGGATATCCACAAGATATACGCTCTTGTACCCCTCCACCAGAAGCGGCGAAATACTGGAACCAAAGGAATCACGGAAGATAATCAGTTCGTCCTCCGTCGTTGCATTCGGGTTATCTACCCGGAGCAGGGCCTTTGTTCCGGAAAGGAAAAACTCATAACCGTCTTTTCCTTCCAGCTTCTCAAAATCATAAATACCGCGCGTTTCTCCTGTTTCATAATCAAACACCGTACACTGCTCCAGTATACTGTTGGTCAGGTACGTAATCGTATCCGGCTTCGGATGGATTGCACTCTGCCCGTAATAAACACCATAAAACGGCTCGTACTGATGCTTCGTATACTCACCCGTGAGACGGTCCGCACAACCCATAGCCTGTGCAAGCTTATCCACCACATTGCCTATCCTGTCCTGACTCCAGTGAGTATCGGTTCTGTAATAGTCGGAAAGCTTTAGGGCATCAAACACATCCACATATTCCATTCCGCTCAGCTTTTCTTTTACATCCGCAACAAGCCTGTCATAATCCGGAGATAAATATCCATAATCCTTCGCAAAGAAATAATTCTTATCCGGAATTACGGAAACATACTTCTTTCCGCCATTATCCGCAAGAAACTTCTCATAGATATACTGAAGACGTCCCAGGGAATACTCCACCAGCTCCGGTGTAAATGCCTGCTCGATTTTAGCAATGTAACCGTCCTTGATTGCAAGTCCGTTATATTCTCCAAGCCGCATCACCTTCAGCTGAAAGTTCGCCTTTAAGGAACGGAAAAACTCACGGAACGGGAACTGGTCCACGGAATACTCCTCAAATTCGTCTATCACGGTTTTGTCTATAATACCTGCCCAGGTAATCTTTTCCGGGAACTGTGCCAGCGGTCTTCTCTCACTTTCCGAAATTTCGCCGGGGTGAAAATAACGCGTGATACATATTACCGAAAAAAAGGCAAGAAACAGTATAAATGCACCGGTAACGGCAATACTTTTTATTTTTTTCTGCATTGTTTCCCCCTCCTTTAGAATCTGAAATACAGGAACGGGCTGAAGGACCCATCCACAAAATAAGCAGTAACAATCATAAGCATCACAATGACAAATACCGGCTCTAAAATATCACAAACAACGGCGCCGGTCTTTGTTTCTTTCACCTTTAATACCGCATTTTTCACAAGCGGCGTTGCACCGACAATTCCTACCAGAAGCACCAGCGCATAGCTGCCAAGATAGTAAGCGGTTTCGGAAGACCAAAAAGCAATTCCGCCTGCACCAAACATAGCTCCAAGGTCGGAAATCGCGCCCGTTAAACCATTTGCGCTAAAGATAACAAAACTGATTAAAATCGCAAAAACAACATAAATGTGTGAGAACACTCGCGGAAGCTTTGCAAAAAACCGGTTCAACGCAAATTTCTCCAACATAAGGAAGGCTGCAAAAAACATTCCCCAGAGGATAAAGGTCCAGTCAGCTCCATGCCAGAAACCGGTCAAAAACCAGACCACTAAGGTATTGAACAGCCAGCGTCCTTTCGATACGCGGTTTCCGCCAAGCGGAATATAAACGTAATCACGAAACCATGTGCCGAGAGACATGTGCCATCTTCTCCAGAATTCCGCAATGCTCTTCGAAATAAACGGATAATTAAAGTTCTCAAGGAAGTGGAAGCCGAAGATTCTTCCGAGGCCGATTGCCATATCCGAGTAACCGGAGAAATCGAAATAGAGCTGTAACGAAGCTGCAACTGCATAAATCCAGGCTGCCGCTACCGTTGCCTCTTCCATTCCATGAACGGTTTGGGCAAGCGCACCGAGCGTATCTGCAATCAAAACCTTTTTGGAAAGACCGATTACAAAGCGTGTCACACCATAGCCGAAATTTTCGAAGGAATGGGTTCTGTGGGAAAGCTCCTCCTCAACCGTTGTATATCGTACAATCGGTCCGGCAATTAACTGTGGGAACAAGGCCACATACGTTGCAAGCCGGATCAGACTCTTCTGCACCTTTGCTTCCCCGCGATATACATCAATCGTGTAGCTTAACGTCTGAAAGGTGTAAAAGCTGATACCGATTGGAAGTGCCAGTTCAAGAAGCTCAAAGTCTGTCTTAAACAGGGAATTCACATTCCGGATAAAGAAATCCGAATATTTAAAAAAGCCAAGCGCACCAATACTGGTAATCACGCTGGTCCAAAGAAAAAAAACAGACCAGAAGGTTCCACGGAATCGATCAATCAAAAGACCGTGAATATAGCTCGACACAATCGTCGCAAGCATCAAAAGTGTATAAATCGGCTCCCCGTAGAAATAAAACAGGAGGCTTGCCGCAAGTAATACCAGGTTCTTACCTTTGAACGGTACGATAAAATAAAGCAACAACACTGCCGCCAGAAAATAATAAATAAAACTAATGGTTGAAAATAACAGAGCTACCCCTCCTTCTTCCTTCCGGAACGCATTATTAACTATTCTCTTAGAAAAACGGGCACTCCATTTTTGAAGTACCCGTTAGCCTTTTCCATTTACTCTATCGGTTCTTTCTCCCCATTCGTTTCCGGACACATAAGGAAGAATACCTTGTTGCCGACTGCACCGATAACCGTCTGGTCTGCCTCTACACAAATATTCCATCTAGGATTGCTGTGCTCAGAAAGCGTTGCCATAAATGCATTCACATCTGCACCATCCTCTAACTCAAACACATAACCGATAAATGCAATCGAACCAATCATCGGGCCAAAAGAACCTGCACTCTTAAAACCGTGGATTTCCTCGTCAAAGCCTGCAAGGTAGCCCTGCTCAACTTCAGAGGAAACTGCCACAAACGGAATCGTTTCATCCATGGAAAGTGCAAATGCCGCATCAAGAGCAGACGGGGTTGGCTGCTCATTCATAACTGCCTCAAAGGTCTCCCAAAGAAGTGCGCCCCAGGTATTCTCCTTTACCTCCGGACGAATCACCTCTGCCTCGGAAACATCAGCACCCCCATTTTCACCTGCGTTGGTGGTCTGGTCCATAGACGCCGGATACATCAAAAAGTAGACCGTATTACCATACGCACCAGCCTGAACAAAATCAGCAGATACACAAATGTTCCATCTCGGGTCTGCCTTGCTCTTAAGGTTCTCAACAAATGCATTCACGTCTGCACCGTCAGCAAGCTTGAAGATGTGTCCGACAAATGCGATGGACCCCATCATCGGTCCGTAGGTGGCACCGCTCTCAAATCCGGTAATCTCCTCAGAAAATCCGGCCAGATACCCCGGCTCCGTTTCCATAGCGCCTGCCATAAACTGAATTACGGAATTCGTAGATAACTTGTTTGCAAGATCAATTGCACTGGTGTCAGGCTTTTCCTTAACCGTAGCAAGGAAGGCATTCCAAAGTGCACTACCTGCAGTATTCTCGGAAATCTCCGGAATAATAAAGGTAACCTTATCTTCTTCGTCAGCTTCCGGAGTTACCGTTACCGTTACCGTAGCCTGATTGTCATTGTTGCCGGACTCCTTCTGGTCCTCCTTCTTTCCGCAGGCTGCAAAACTGATTACCATTGCAACCGAAAGTACCATTGCGATTAATTTCTTCATTGTATTCCTCTCTCCTTCTTTGTTTTTCAGGGGCCGGCCTCTCCCGGCAAGCCTTCCTTTTTTCTGTGGTTTTCGTCCCACTGATATATTGACGAAGCTTGTCGCAAAAAGGTTCCCAAAAAACAAAAAAAATTTTCTAAGCAATTTTCAGCCCGACCGTCAGTATAAGCATAGCCAAAATTCTAATAACCTACCTCTCAGACTTCTCTTTTTTTGTAAAAAGAAGCCTTCCTGACACAAACAACCCGATTTCACAAACCGCAACCGCAGAAACCATATCAAGAACCACATGCTGTTTGATGAATACCGTGCTTAAAAATACCAGAATCGTCATAACAAGCATGCCGGTCTCATAGGCTCTGCTAAAATACTTCCGGTTATGAGCACCGCGGTAGCAAATCCAGCTTTCCAGACAGTGTATGGAAGGAAACAGATTTGTCGCGGTATCCGTTCTATAGATAAATGCCACCAGCCTTGAGCAAATATCCGTACCGGTTATCTCAGCGCGCTGCATGGTAGTAGGCAGTAAAATAAAACAAATACAAACCAAAAACTTCGCAATAATCTCTCCGCTAATTACCCTGTAGCAATACTGTTTATCGGTTCGCGCAATTGCAAGGTATCCCAAAATCCACTGCGCAAAAGCAAGAATATAAGGAATTACAAACACCGGCAGAAACGGTAATGCCTCATCAAGCCCCGTCTCCATGCTGTAATGATGCATTTTCTGCGTCCAGATTGGTGTGATATTATAGGTAAAAAAATTAAGAAGAAGCATTCCTGCCAACGGAAGGATTGCATATTTCGGGATTAGCCTTCTGATGTCCATATACTCCACCTCGTAAAAAGAATACTTTAATCGTATCACAAAGCCGCACCGAATGCAAACAAATCCTGAGCGCCAAACGGTATTATATCCGATTCATCATAAAGGACATCATACATCCCCCGCGCGCCCCTGCCGCCTTTACTAATCCGAGATTTTCCGGAGTAATACCTCCGATTGCAAAGACAGGCAGATTTCCGTGCAATCCGCAGTAAGAAACAATTTCTTTCACAAATCCGGTGCCTTTTCCTTTTACTCCCTTTTTGCACTCAGTTTCAAAGATAGTCCCCAGCACAATCTGCGTGGCACCATGTTCTATCGCATACGTCACCTCCTCCGGGCTATGACAGGAAACACTGATTTGATCAAACTCATCCGCATAATCCGTCAGTTCTTTTACGCCGGAAACAGAAACATGGATGTTTTTACAGCCCAGCTTTCGTGCAATCCGGATATGTGAATGAAGAAAGCAGGGTACCTTTTCCTTTTCACAGATTCCTAACACCTGCTCTGAAAGTGCTTCATAGGCTTCCTCGGATAAATCCTTTTCCCTTAAAATAATAGCATACGGAT
>CALZBV010000050.1 GCA_945622055.1 uncultured Clostridia bacterium | reverse complement strand
CCGTAAAGTGTTCCCAGCCCTTTCCCTGATGGGAATACGACTGATGTGCACGCACCGTTAATACTGAGTTTAACAGGAGTACCCCCTGCTCCGCCCACTTTACCAGATATCCGTTGTCCGGAATTTTACAGCCACAGTCCTCCTTCAGCTCCTGATAGATATTCGCTAAGGACGGCGGGATTGCCTGCCCCGGGCGTACAGAAAAACAAAGTCCATGTGCCTGTCCCTCATTGATATACGGGTCCTGCCCGATGATAACCGCCTTTACCTTAGAGAGCGGTGTCAGATGAAGGGCCGAGAAAATCTCCTCTGCCGGAGGATAAACAACCGCACGGGAATATTCCTCCTTCACAAAGCGAAACAATTCAGCATAATACGGTTTTCGAAACTCGTCCTGCAAAGCAGGTAACCAGTCATTTGAAATCGCTGCCATATCAGCTCCTCTTTTCCGGCGCACTTCTTCGAATCGTTTCCACAAATTCCGCGTTATTCTTCGTACTCTGAAACGTCTTGATAATACTCTCCAGATTCTCGTCTGCACGTGCTCCATTAAACATTCTGCGCATAATTGCAACTGCCTCCTGCTCATCCTTGTTCAGCAGCAAATCATCTCTTCTGGTACTGGATTTTAACAGGTCAATCGCAGGGAAAATGCGGCGTTCCGACAGGTTACGGTCTAACTGCAGCTCCATGTTGCCGGTGCCCTTAAATTCCTCAAATACAACATCATCCATACGGCTTCCGGTATCGACCAGTGCCGTTGCCAAAACAGTCAGGCTTCCTCCCTCACGCATGTTACGGGCAGCACCAAAAAACTTCTTCGGCATATAAAGTGCTGCAGGGTCCAGACCACCGGAAAGCGTTCTTCCGCTTGCCGTCACCGTAAGGTTATAAGCACGTGCCAGACGGGTAATGCTGTCTAAAAGGATTACAACATCTTCCTTCTGCTCAACCAGTCGTTTCGCATGCTCAATTACCATTTCGGAAACTTTTTTATGCTTTTCCGGAAGCTCATCAAAGGTAGAATAGATTACTTTTACCTTCTCGCCCTCAATGGACTCTTTGATGTCGGTTACTTCCTCCGGACGTTCATCAATCAAAAGAATGATCAGATTCATATCCGGATGATTCTCGGTAATTGACTTGGCAATCTGCTTTAACAGCGTCGTTTTACCGGTCTTCGGCTGGGAAACAATCATACCTCTCTGACCTTTTCCAATTGGAGAAATCAGGTCTACCATACGCATGGAAAGACTGCAGCCGTTCGTTTCAAGGTGGATTCGCTCATTCGGATAAATCGGTGTCAGTTCCTCGAAATTCTTTCTTCTGCCAAACTTTTCAATCGGAATCCCGTTAACACTTTTGATGTATAAAAGGGCAACAAACTTTTCATTTTGTGTACGAATCTTGGTATTTCCGCAAACGATATCTCCGGTACGAAGCCCAAAGCGTCTGATCTGCGCAAGAGAAACATAGACATCATTCGGACCGGAAAGGAAATTGTCACTGCGGATAAATCCAAAGTCCGGCATAACCTCAAGAATACCTTCTCTCGTCTCACCACTGTCAAGATGTGCCATATCTGCCATAGAAAACTTGTCCACATCGTATCTCTGGTTTGCAGAAACATCCTGAACTACCACCTCACCGGTCGGCATACCCTCCCCTGCCGTTCGGGTAGCATTTATTCTTGACTCATTCTCGGTACGGTTTGCAGGTACACGCTCATAACTGCTGTTTTGCGGTCTCTGAACCGTACTCCGGTCACTGTTTGGCCGGAAACCATACCCGTTCTGGCGCTCTTTATTACTGCTTTGGTTCCGGTCATACGAATACGCCCCCGGTCGACGCTCATTCTGTGCCCCAACCGTTTTTTCCGGTGCGCCTGATGACCTTTCCAAAGCTGCCTCCGGAGTAATTGCAGGCTTTTCCGGAGCTGTTTCCGGAGTAATTGCAGACCTTTCCGAAGCTGCCGGAGTAATTGCAGGCTTTTCTGCTGCGGTCCCTGCAGACTCCGTCACCGTCACCTGTTTATCTTCCATTGTTTTCGATGCAGGATTTTTACAAAGAGCGTCAATCAGCTCCTGTTTTTTCGCTGACGACATTCCCTTTAATCCGCGCACTCTTGCCTCTTCACGTAACTGAACAATTGTCATGTTTTGAAAATCTTCCATACTTCCTCCTAAACTCTATGTAAACTAATGATTTTGTTCTCATGGGATCTAATACAGAAACGTATAAAGTGAAACTATTGAGGAAACTTTCTCCTCTATAGTAGCATATTTTTTTTGAAAAGGCAAGGAAAATATGAGAATACAGCACAGTTCACGATAAATTCATATTACACAGATACAACAGCCCCGGACAAAGAAAAATCCAAGGGAAACATCACTGAACCCCTTGGATTTACATGCTTTTCAGTTTATTACTCAGCTGCGATGATTTCCTTCTTGTTGTAAGAACCGCAAGCCTTGCATACTCTGTGCGGCATCATAAGCGCGCCACACTTGCTGCACTTTACAAGATTCGGAGCAGTCATCTTCCAGTTTGCTCTGCGACTGTCTCTTCTTGCCTTGGAATGCTTATTCTTCGGACAAATTGCTCCCATGATTACACCTCCTTAAAGTTGTTAAAGATATCTCGGATAACAGACATTCTCGGATCCAGTTCCGTGCGGTCACAACCACACTCGCCCTCGTTCAGATTTGCTCCGCAAACCTTGCAGATTCCTTTGCAGTCTTCCTGACACAGAACCTTCATGGGGAACCCAAGCAAGATTTCTTCGCAGACAAATGCGTCCACGTCTAAATCGTATCCGGTTATAAAATCAGTTTCGTCCAACTCTGCAGCCCGTTCCTTCTCCGAAAGAGAAAAATCAATCTCCCTCTCCGTCTGAAGTAACAACTCATAAGCTACTTCTCTAAGACAACGGTCACACGGAATTGCCAGTACTGTTCTGCCTTCCAATGTAATCTTTACCTTTTTCCCGCCAAGATTGGATGCAGTAATCACAGCCTGCGGTTTTTCCAAAAAGGAATACGCCGTGCCGGAAATAACTACATTCTCCAAACCGGTTGAAATCTCCTGCTTAAAGACTCCTCCCGTAACCTGCATGACTTCAGATAAAGAAACAATCATACAAAACTCCTGTCCGCCGAAGGGCATACTTAGAGATAGGTCCAAAACTCACACTTGAACATTATAATATCCGATGAATTATTTGTCAACAGTTTTTTGTAAAAACATCAGCAAAACATCAAAAGATTGTAGTTTGAACTATATCAAGCCACTACTTATACGAACCGCTGCATTTTGTGGTCTGTTTGAAATCTGCTTTTCAAAGCAGTTCCTTTGTCTCTCTTGCGATTGCAAGCTCCTCATTGGTAGGAATTGCAAATACCTTAACCCCGGAATCCGGAGTAGAAATCTCTCTCTCCTCACCACGAACCTTATTTTTCTCAGTATCAATGTGAACACCAAGGTAGCCGAGATATGCGCACACTGCGTTACGAATGTCAGCGTCATTCTCACCAACACCTGCTGTAAAGGTAATCGCATCTACACCGTTCATAGCTGCCGCATAAGCACCAATGTACTTGGCTACACGATATACGAACGCTTCGATTGCAATATCTGCCCTGTGGTCTCCCTCGCTCTGCGCCTTCTGAACATCCCGGAAATCACTGGAAAGGCCGGAAATACCAAGGATACCGGACTTCTTGTTTAAAATATCGATCACTTCGTTTACAGACTTGTTTTCCTTGTTTGCAATGTACTGAACCACCGCCGGATCAATGTCTCCGCTTCTCGTTCCCATGACAAGACCTTCCAGTGGCGTAAGACCCATACTGGTGTCGACGCATTTTCCGTTTAATACGGCAGAAACGCTTCCGCCGTTACCAAGATGACAAACAATCACCTTGGAATTGTCCGGGTCCAGATTGCCAAACTCAATTGTTCTTTTTGATACATAACGATGGCTCGTTCCGTGGAAGCCATAACGACGGATGTCGTACTTTTCATAATACTCGTACGGAATTGCATACATATATGCCTTCTCCGGCATCGTCTGATGAAATGCAGTATCAAATACAGCTACATTCGGAACTCCCGGCATAGCCTTTTCACAGGCTTCAATACCGATTAAGTTCGCCGGATTATGTAACGGTCCGAGGTCAAAGCAGTCACGAACCACTTTCTTAACATCTTCATTTACTATGATAGAATCGCTGTAGTACTTTCCTGCATGAAGTACACGATGACCGATTGCGGAAATCTCACTGACATTCGAAATCACTCCGTAAACCTTATCCAAAAGTGCATCCAGAACAAGCTGAATTGCAATCTGATGATCCTTCATCGGAGTCTCTTTCACCAGCTTCTCCTTACCTGCCGGCTTATGGGTCAGTACAGACCCCTCAATGCCAATACGCTCGCACAAACCCTTTGCCAGTACGGCCTCATTCTCCATGTCAATCAGCTGATACTTTAAGGATGAACTTCCGCAATTAATAACTAAAATCTTCACGACTTCTTCCTCCCATAAAAAATATGCTTAAATTATACCCCCATCTACCAATTGTTACAAGTCTTTTTTGCTTTTTTTCTGTAAATCTGCTAGACAACACTTCTTATTTATGTTACGATAACGCACAGGGGTAAAAGTCGCTTTCTTTCCCCTCTTAATTCAAATCTACCAATGCAAAGGAGACTACATATGAAGCTTTGGGGCGGTCGTTTTACAAAGGAAACCAATGAACTTGTACATAATTTCAACGCTTCCATCGGATTTGACCAGAAGTTTTATCATCAGGATATCCGGGGGAGCATTGCACACGTTACCATGCTTGCAAAACAGGGTATTTTAACAGAGGCGGAACGTGATACGATTATTTCCGGTCTTACCGGTATTGAAGCAGACATTACAAACGGAGCTTTAGTGATTGACGGTTCCCAGGAGGACATTCACAGCTTTGTGGAGGCAAATCTGATTGCGCGCGTCGGCGACGTTGGTAAAAAGCTCCACACCGGCAGAAGCAGAAATGACCAGGTTGCACTGGATATGAAGCTTTACACCAGAGATGAAATTGATGCTGTAGATGAGCTTCTTCATACTCTTTTAAAAGAGCTTCATACCCTGATGAAGGAAAATGTAACCACCTATATGCCAGGCTTTACTCATCTTCAGAAGGCTCAGCCGGTTACACTTGCACACCATGTTGGCGCTTATTTCGAAATGTTTAAGCGGGACCGTTCCCGTCTTGCAGATACAAAGACACGCTTAAATTTCTGTCCGCTCGGTGCAGGCGCCCTTGCAGGTACGACCTATCCGCTTGATCGTGAGTACACCGCTTCTCTTCTGGAGTTTTCCGGTGCAACACAAAACAGCATGGATTCCGTTTCCGACCGTGATTACCTGATTGAGTTTTTAAGCGCACTTTCCACCATTATGATGCATCTTTCCCGCTTCTGCGAGGAGATTATCCTTTGGAATTCCAACGAATACCGCTTTATAGATTTAGATGACGCATACTCCACCGGCAGCAGCATCATGCCGCAAAAAAAGAATCCGGACATTGCCGAGCTTGTCCGCGGAAAGACCGGACGAGTTTACGGTGCCCTCATTTCTCTTCTGACTACGATGAAGGGACTTCCGCTTGCCTACAACAAGGATATGCAGGAAGATAAGGAGCTTACCTTTGATGCAATCGATACCGTAAAGGGCTGTATTTCCCTGTTCACCGGTATGATTTCAACGATGCGCATCAACAAAACCAACATGGAATCCAGTGCAAAGAACGGCTTTACCAATGCTACCGATGCCGCTGACTATCTTGTAAACCACGGAGTTCCGTTCCGCGATGCCCATGGCATTGTCGGACAGCTCGTTCTGTTCTGCGAGCAGCGTGGTATTGCCTTAGATGACATGACCCTTTTGGATTACAAGTCCATCAGTCCGGTATTTGAAGCCGACATCTACGATGCAATCCGTATGGAAACCTGCGTAAACAAGAGAAATACGCTCGGTGCTCCGGGGCCGGAGGTTATGAAGGAAGTTATTGCAAGAAATGAGGCTTATCTCAATCAATAAGAATCAAAAGCTTATCACCTTTCGACGCAGAAAAGGCATGAAAACGGGGTTTTCCCGTTCCCATGCCTTTTTTCATTTACGACTCAATTACCTCCTCAATCTTTGCCTGATAATCCTCTCCAACGGTTACGGTATACTCAATCGTACGAACCTGCTCATTCTCCCAGCTTCGTCTGTATTCGAAGATAATCTTCGTTGTCCCTCTTCCAAGCACTTCAAAGGTAAACTGCTCTTTACCGCCTGCACCGCACAAATAGGTATCCTTCTCATCTGAAATAAACCTGCTCTCTGAAAGTCCAATCGAGTCTCCCTCCAGTCTGTACTCCCAGCTATATCCTGTCGACGGATTTGAATCAAGGGTAATCACAATTGGCTCCGGCTTTATCTCACGTATTCTTTCTTTATCTTCCAATGCTTTATCCACCTCCTTTGCCAATACGATTCTTCCGGTCTGCTCCCAGGTATCCATCGTAAAGGAACGAATCTCATACGATGGCTGAATCATATAAAACGTATCATCAATATACATACCACGGCACTGCTGCGTAAGTCCCTTCAGCTTATTGTAATCAAAATTGTCCCATTGAATCGTATAGCCCTCGGTCATTTTCTTAAAGAAGCCCTTTTCTGTATCATAACCGAGAACACAGTATACATGGTACTCGTTTCCGTACTCATAGCCATACGCCGGAAAGCCGATCAGATTCTTCTCTGCATCAACCAGTATATCCTTATGGGTGGAGAATGAGCCGGAATACTCCGGAAATACCATTTTGGACACCTCCACAACATTAGCCGGGTCCGAAACGTCAAACATTGAAACTTTTATCCCCTGTCTCCAACCGGTTCTTTCATCTGCATCATAACCGATTCCAAGCAAAAGATTGTCTCCAAACGGGTGCAGGTATTCCGAAAAGCCCGGAATCTTTAAAGCACCAAGCACCTTCGGGTTCGCCGGGTCGGATAGGTCCACCGAAAACAACGGGTCTGTCTGGCGGAAGGTAACAAAATATCCGGTATCGCCCATCAGTCTTGCCGATTCGATGTGTTCATTTTCCGCAAGTTTTTCAATAGAACCGGTCAGGGTAAGGTCCTCGTCATAAATATACAGCGCATTGCTCTGCGTGGAGGAATATCCCGGCTGAAGCCACCAGAAAGCCTCATACGCGCCCCTAAGATCCTCTTCATCTACAACTCCATCCTCATTGTTATCGTCCAGCCGGTCTAAAATCTCCTGTTCCGTATAATCATACTCCGTCACCGTCGTAACGATACGAAGCTTTCCCTTGTATTCATCCATGGAAAACTGGTCATTTAAGGTTCCCTTTATCGTTACCTGACCTGCTGCCTCAACCGTTCCGTTTTCATACGAAAAACGATACAATTCTGTGCGGTTATACGGGAATTTAATATTCTGCCAGCGGCTGTTTCCAATATAAATATAACGATTGCTTACATAACAGTGATCCCCACCGGAAAGAACCGTCTTCGTATCTGCATACCCGGAAGGCTCTGATATCTTCATGGCCGTAAGCACCAGAAATTCCTCTGAGTTCGGCTCGTCACAAATATAGATGCAGTCCGGCGGCAAAACCTCCCCATTGACACAAGGAATGCGCTCATCTGCAGAATCCTTCTTCTGACCGGCAGTTTCCTCCGTTTTTTCAATCAGCCCCCCAAAAGAATACATGTCATAATAATTTCTGCCGTTATAATCTGAAAAGGTGTAGACATAGCCACCGACGCAACGGGAAGAAAGATAGGTTCCATCCTGCCAAAGGTCCGACAGAAGCTTCGGATTATTTCGCTCCGTAATGTCAAATGTCAAAAGCCCCACCTGACTCTTCCATACATTGTACTTCTCGTAATCCTTCTCCCCAAAATGTCTGGTTACCTCCTGCGCATTCTTCCGCTCCGTCACCACAACAAGACGATTTTCGGACAGATACAGTTCCCGAAGATTGCCCATATTATCCCGGGAAAGAGAAACCTCCGCAAGAATTTTTAAATCACTTTGGTCTGCCGACACAATGGAAATCCGGTTATTTATCCGGTCCAGAATATAAAGGAAGGCTCCGTCCGTTTTCACAATATCCGCTTCATCAATTCCCGCAACCTGTACATTGGTACCCGAGAAATCCTTTCCCGTGCCGGACGTGGCAGAACTCTCCGGTTTTACCCCGCCAGACTCCATCGGAGCCGCATCCTTAACATTCTCCGCCACAGCAAAGTCAAGAATAGCAGAACCATTCAGCCAGGAAGATTGGTTCGTTTCCTTCGGAATCCTTTCGAATGCATCATAAATCTCTTCATAGCTTTTTGCGGTGCGAAGCGTTGCACCGGCATCGCCAACTGCAACAACCGGTTCTTTTTCTTCCTTCGGCGGCTGTGGATTAGCTTTACATCCGGTCAAAGAGCTGCAAAGCATTCCAATGCCGAACAAAACTGCAATTCCCCTTTTTAACTGTTTTCTCATAGCAAATCCCTTCTTTCTTATAATTTCAAATCTTTGTAATACATTTCCCCAGAAAACTCTCCCTCGATTTCTCGAATCATCAATTTAGCTTTCTAAAGTAAAGACGAGAAACAGAACCATTCGGTTCCATTTTTTATAAAAAATTCCAAAATAAATTTACATCCATATTCTCTTTTCTTTTTTTCATGCATACTCTGTACGGAGAAAAGAAAAAGGACCCGCTATGCCGTTTTATCGTTCGTTTCAAACAGCCCGCGAGACTTCACAACGGGTAGATAATAATGTCAACAACAATCCACCACAGCCTTTTCCACCGATGTTTACGCCGGAGAATCTGACACCACAGCCGACAGAAGATACGCTTCCTCCTCAGATACAATCCGAAGTGCCCGGCGAGGAAATGCCGGACGCAAAGACACCGGACGAAGAAATACAGGAGGAGTCAATGCCAAATGAAGCATTGCCGGACCGGGAGTCTTCTCCGATTTCCGGTCAGAGCATTCCCCGCCCGCTTTACCCGGTGGATTATTCTACCGCTTCCTTTGGTGGTCTTCGCATCAATACAACAAATATCTCCACCCATCTGCCGATAGAGGACGCTGTAATCCAGATTCGTTCCGAGGATGAAACCACCCCGGAAGCAATTGAAGAGATTCGCACGGACGCTTCCGGACAGACAACCGTAATTGAACTTCCAACTCCGCCGCTTTCTTACAGTGAAGAATCCGGCAGTCCCCGACCCTACAGCAAATATACCCTCACAGTCCGTGCCAGGGGTTACGAACCATTTCAGATTTCCGGCACGGAGATTCTGCCTGAGGTGGTTGCTCTGCAACAGGTGCAGCTGCTGCCGTTATCGACGACCATGCCAAACTCCTCGGAAAACCTGTTAATTCCGGAACATACCCTCTACGGGGTCTATCCACCGAAAATCGCAGAAGACGAAGTCAAGGAGCTCTCCGGTTCCGGTGAAATTGTTCTTTCAGAGGTCGTAATCCCGGAATATGTCGTTGTTCACGACGGCACCATTACCAATACCTCCGCGCAAAACTATTATGTCCGCTATCGCGATTACATCAAAAATGTGGCCTCCAGTGAAATCTACGCAACATGGCCGGAGGCAACCATTTATGCCAACATTCTGGCAATCCAGTCCTTTACCCTAAACCGTGTCTATACGGAATGGTATCGGAACCGTGGCTATAATTTTACGATTACCTCCTCAACGGCTTATGACCACAAATGGATTCCAAACCGTAATATATTCGATACCATAAGCGAAGCCGTTGACAACATTTTCAACAATTACCTCTCCCGCCCGAACATCTCCCAGCCGATTCTGACGCAGTACTGCGACGGAAAGCGCGTTTCCTGTCCGGGCCTGATGTCTCAGTGGGGAAGTAAATACCTCGGCGACGAAGGCTACACCGCCATCGAAATCCTCCGAAATTACTACGGAAGCTCCATTTTCATCAATACGACCGAGCAGATCTCCGGTGTCCCGAGCTCCTATCCGGGCGAGCCACTCTCCCAGGGTGACCGCGGAGAGGCCGTTCGGCAGATGCAATCGCAGCTAAATGCAATCGCAGATGTCTATTATAATATTCCGAATATTGCTGCCGACTCCGTCTTCGGCCCTCGCACCGAAGAGGCCGTAAGGGCATTTCAGCGCCAGTTTAACCTGTCCGATACCGGAATTGTAGATTTTTCCACCTGGTATAAAATCTCGGAGATTTACGTCGCAATTACGAAAATCGCGGAGTATACAAGGTAATAACATACAAACCGGAATAATCAAAAAAGTGGCTTTTTCCTCCAATGTTTTGGAGCCGGAAAAGCCACTTTTTGAATAGAAAACCGTCTTATTTTCTGTCTTCCTATTTTCCTACGAGATTTTTCACCTTTACCATCTGATTCAGCAGATTCCAGTTCTGTGGGAACTCCCTCATAATATTCCAATAGCTGACGCCTGCAAGCGGATACGAAGCATTTAGGTCAAGCTTTGCCTGAATACTTCTGACATCCTCAAACCAGACGACATGCTCTCTCCCGGTCGCATCCGTATAGTAAAAATACGGAGAGGCCGCTGTTTCATCAAATAATATCTCTGTCCGGTAGCGTGCCGCAAGCTCGACAGCCTCCACATTTCCAACGGACCTTGCCTTTGAAACATCACGCACAAACGGCAGAGTCCAGTCATAGCCGTAATTCGGAATCCCCTGAAGGATTTTGTCCGGTGTGATCTCCGATACGCCGTAGTCCAACACCTGTTTCACCTTATTGAGCGGAGCAACCGCCATAGGCGGCCCATACGTATAGCCCCACTAATGCCGATGGTAAATAATTGTTGCACCGGTGCAACTACGGCCACCGAATCCAACTTCCCGGACTGTCCTTGCGCTTGCTTATATTGATTGAACCCTGTACCGTCTTATAGACATAATACTCTCCCGGAGCCACCATTACTCTCATGTGATTTCCCGAAATTGCATCCGAGGATGAGAGATAGCCCCGTGTATTTACCGACAGTGTTACCTTATCTCCCGCTTCCAGTTCCTTTTCCTGGATTATCCAATCCGGTATTCCGTAGTAGGTCCACTGTGACTCCTTAAACTCCCGCTGATTGCAACCGTTGAACATCTCAGTCAGCCTTCCGTCTCCCGTGTATACTCCTATATGAACGATTTTATCGTTTTCTTTGCGAAAAATCAAGCACACCTTGTTCTTCGGCATTTTATTTATCGGTCCTCTTGTCTTGCATGAATCATAGTATGCCGCTGCCGTGCTATTTTTCCCCGATATGTTCGTGATCATTCCACTACAATCTGCTCCCGGCTTTCCTTCGATGGCTTTTACGTCAAGGAGCTTGTAGTGATCCGCTCCGAAACGCTTTTTCAATGTTTCAATCGCTTCTTCCGTGATGATCTCGCCGTCCATTCCCCACACATATACAGTTCCCGCGGCATGCACCGCATTACAATATCTCCTCACACCGTTCGCAGTAATCATTTCGAATCACTCTCCTTGTCCGGAACTATCTCGCCTTTTGCTTCTGTCTGCTTCTTCAGATACGCAACGATTTTTTTGAGAAATCCCGGAATTGGGACCCCCATATCTGATATGTTTTCCAAAATCGACAGCAACTCGTTACACACAATCCATATGCATACTATGCAGCCTATCATCAAATTGGTTGGCAGCGAAATTCCTACTGTCCCTCCTGCATACTCAAGCAGAGCATCTACGATTACGCCTACTACTACGAGTAACCACATACAAATTTTCTTCGCTATTCCCCGGAATCCGACATTTGAATCAACTTTCTTCTTTCTGGCAGGTGCAGCTAAAATTCCAGTTATGTAATCAACTATGTTACATATTACCATCAAAATCACCGGTACCGTAAGATTTCCAAGAATCCCGGCCAACAAACCAAATGCAGCAATAAAAAATGTTTTAATTCTTTCCATATGTGCCTCCGTCTTATGTTTTACTCTGATACATCCGTAATCGTATATGTAATTTTCATTGACTGTGTTGCCGTCTTTGTCACAGGTTCTGCAAGATTGTTTATTGTCATAAGTTGCTGACAGTTCGCCGGCATTATGTATGCTTTATACGAACCGCTGACATGTCCTACCCAAAGAAATATGTTTTTCTTACTGTTAAAAAGCAAAACCATTGGTTTGTTATATGCTGAAATATTTCCTGATGCAGTATCAAGATTAATTTTATACGGACAAAGAATTGTGTTCATGTAATTAGATTTTATATCTTCAGCAGGACGATTTATATTTGAATCCATTGGTGGATTTAATTGTTTAATTACAAATCCATCATCATCAATGAGTATATCATTCATCTGGTAAAACCCATTTGGAAGTTTTATGTTTTGAAATTGACCTCCAAACAGTTGACCGGAATATTTGCATGTAATATGGTCATATGAGTTTGGAAATAGGTAATAATCTGTATCAGCACTATCCTTAATACCACTGATTGTAATCGTCCAATCAGACTTACTGATTTTTGCAACTACATCTTTTCTGACATACGACGAATAATTACTATTACTACTATTAGTATTTGAAAAATAGTTATAGGTTGAAACAGGAAAAATAAGATAGCTGTCTGTTATTATTGGATTTGCCACAGTTGGCTCAATGAAATATGTTGGAATCTCGATATTATGATACTCAACATTGAAGCTTGTTTTATCAATCCTAATTACCTGAATATATTTACTACCGGAACGACCAATGATAATATCAGAAAAATTACTTTCAATAGGTCCTGTAAAAGTGCTATTCATCGCAGAAAATCCATACCAGTATCCATCATCTCCGTCTTTCCAAAACGTGTGAAAGTAGTTCATCGTAGAGACAGGAAGTGATACCTT
>CALZBV010000049.1 GCA_945622055.1 uncultured Clostridia bacterium | reverse complement strand
GTGTACAGGACAAGCTTCCGACGGAGTTATTCCTGCTTGGCGTTTTTTTTATGATCCTGCTCCCTGCAATATTTCTTTCGGAGCTACATGAACAGCCAAACGCCTCCATTACCTCGATTTACAACAACTACCGCAGCTACATTGAATGGGTACCTTTGTTCATTGCCTGCCTTTCCGTATATCTCATGCTCTTCGGATTTTTCTATTTTTCCCTGATTCGAAGACTAAAGGCAAGAATATTTATCCGCAGTTCCTTTGTAGGACGTTACATTTTGCATCCTCTGAAACGCCTGTTTTCTTCTTTGATTAACGGTATCAAGGAATTTCTGCATGGACTTCCTGCGATGTGGATTACCGCTCTGCAGCTGTTTATCGGACTGGTCTGGCTCATTCTGTCCATTCTTGTTCTTCTGCATTCTACACTTTTGGGATGTCTCATGCTGTTTTTGGAGTTTTTGTATGCGACCTCCGTGTTTATGCATAACGCCATTGACCACCAGCACATAATTCGTGGTGCAGCTGCCATGGCAACCGGCAACCTTTCGGCAAGAATTAGTGCAGACTCCATGCTTCCGTCTAACCGTAAGCTGTCTGAGGATATCAATCATATCTGCGACGGTCTTCACTATGCGGTGGAGGAACAAACGAAAAGTGAACGTATGAAAACCGAGCTGATTACTAACGTTTCGCACGACATCAAGACGCCGCTCACCTCTATCATCAACTACATTGAGCTACTAAAAAATGAGCTTCCAAAGGATGGACCCGCTGTGGAATATGCTGAGGTTCTTTCACAGAAATCATGGCGCCTTAAGTCTCTGATTGATGATCTGGTGGAAGCCTCCAAGGTTTCCTCAGGAACCATCCGGTTAGAACCAATTTCCTTTAACGCCGCTGAGCTCCTTCGCCAGGTTGTCGGAGATTTCGAAGAACGACTGGAAAGCCTGAAGCTTACCGTCGTCATGAACCTTCCGGACACACCGGTAAATGTATTTGCAGATGGTGCTGCAACCCATCGCATCATTGAAAACCTGTTCTCCAACATCTGCAAATATGCGCTTTCCGGAACACGGGTTTTTATTACCTTAGACCTTCCGGAAGACACCGGACTTGCACTGCTTACAATCAAAAACACCTCTGCTTCGCTCCTGACGAAATCACCGGAAGAGCTTCTTACACGGTTTACCCGTGACAACGATGCACGTTCCGGAGAAGGCAGCGGGCTTGGTCTTTCCATCGCAGAAAGTCTCGCAAAGCTTCAGGGTGGAAGCTTCTACATTGAAATTGATGAGGATATTTTTAAGGCAAAGCTCACTCTTCCACTTGCAAAAAGCAGTAACTCTGTCTCATAATATGCGGCTTCTTACAAAACACACATTGCAGGGCACAAAAAAGTCCTGTCATCTATCTTTTATAGATTACAGGACTTTTCTATCTGTTTCCTTTGTTATGCGCACATACTGTTCTTAGTTGGAAACCTTCATCTCATTCCATTTTTTCATATACATTGCTTCCACATCCGTGGTCAGATAACGATAAGACTCACAACGATCCAGAATATCTCTTCCCGGGAAAGCGATGGTACTGTTCTTAATGTCCTCATCCTTAATCATCTCACGTGCAGCTGTATTCGGAGTAGAGTACGTAATCTCCTCAAAGTTTAATAATGCAATGTCGCCACGGCACATGAAGTCAATCCACTTTTCCGCATTTTCCTTATTCTTTGCATTCTTCGGAATTGCCCAGGAATCAATCCAGACGTTGGAGCCCTCATCCGGAACAACATATACAAGATCACTGTTTTCACGCTGCGTATAAATTGCCTCACCGGAATATATAACTCCGATGGCTGCCTCATTACCAATCATCTTATTTCTTACTTCATCAACAAAATATCCCTGAACCAAAGGACGCTGGCTAACCAGAAGCTGCTTTGCCTCCTCCAGCTGATTTTCATCAGCCGTATTCATGGAGTAGCCAAGATACTTCAGGGCAATTCCCATTCCGTCACGAACACTGTCCATCATCAGAATATTTCCGGAGTAATGCTCATCAAAAATGGCGGACCAGCTGGTAACAGGCTCCTCTACCATTGTCCTGTTGTAGAGAATGCCAAGCGTTCCCCAGCAGTACGGTACCGAATATTTATTGCCCGGGTCAAATTCTTCTGCACTCTGAAGATAGGTCTTGTCAATGTTTTTGTAATTCGGAATATTGTCAAGATTTAACTCATACAGCATATCCTCCTGAATCATACGGTTAATCATGTAATCCGACGGGCAGATAACATCATAGTTTACCGCTCCGGTCTTAATAATCGGATACATATCCTCATTCTCCGTAAACTCATCATACACAACCTTAATGTCATATTCCTTCTCGAACATATCAATTACTTCCTCATTGATATATTCACCCCAGTTGTATACAACCACCTCTCCGTTTGCGTACTTCTTTCCGCATCCTGCCAAAAACAGTGATACACCAAGTAACGCTCCTGCAAATAATGCCTTTTTCATTTTTTCCTCCTTTTCATTAAAACAATTGGTACATTATCCCAAAATATTTATCGTTCCTCGTTTTTCTTTGCGACCTTTGCTTTTCCCCGGTTAATGGCAACCAGAAGAATCAGCACTACGGTGAACATCACCGTTGAGAGCGCATAGATTTCCGGTTCAATGCCTCGTCTGCTCTCGGAGTAAATTACCGTAGACAGGGTATTGATTCTTGCATTTTTCGTAAAATGCGTAATTACGAAATCATCCAGTGCAAGTGTAAATGCAAGCATAAATCCGGACAATACCCCCGGGAAAATATCCGGAAGCACAATCAGGAAAAAAGCCCTGACCGGTGATGCTCCCAAATCCAGTGCTGCCTCATATGTGCTGCGGCTCGTCTGCCGAAGCTTTGGCATTACATTTAAAATAACATACGGCATATGAGCCGCTGTGAGTGCAAGCAGTACACTCGTAAAGCCAAGGGAAAAGCTAATCGTATAATACAAAATCATAAGTGAGATTCCGGTTACAATCTCAGAGTTCAGCATCGGAATATTGGTAATACTCATCATGATTGTTTTCGGAAGCTTCTTCATGCGGCTCATTGCAACCGCAGCAATTGTTCCGAGCACCGTTGCCAAAAGCGCTGACAAAAACGCAATCAGTAAAGTCGTATACAGTGCCGACAATATCTTTTCATTCCTCAGCATCTCGCCATACCATTTCAGGGTAAAGCCACCCCATTTTGCACGGGACTTGGACTTATTGAAGGACAACACCGCAAGCACCAGAATCGGTGCATATAAAAATACCAGAACAAGACCGATATAGCCCTTCTGAAGAATCTTTTTTACCATACGCCTGAACCCTCCGAATCCTTATCATATTTCTGCACGATTGCCATACAGAGAAAAATGAATACCATCAGAACAAGGGAAAGTCCGCTGCCGCCGTTCCAGTCATTGCCCTGCTTGAACTTCTGCTCAATTACCTTACCAATCAGAAGAATCTTTCCGCCTCCTAAAATATCGGAAATGACAAAGGTAGTAAGTGCCGGAACGAATACCATCGTCAGTCCGCTGACCACGCCCGGAAGAGAAAGCGGGAAAATAATCCTTATCAGTATCTGAAACTGGTTTGCACCAAGGTCAGCCGCTGCCTGAATGACGTCATCGCTGATTTTTGCAAGCACATTGTAGATTGGAATAATCATAAACGGCAAAAAGTCATATACCATACCCAGAACAATTGCCGCCGGCGTATTAATGATGTTAAGCTTCGGAAGTCCGACTGCGCCCAGAAGCATATTAATTACACCGTTTTTTTCCAGAATATTCTGCCACGCAATTGTACGAAGCAGGAAGTTCATCCACATCGGAAGCATAAACATTAAAATAACCAAACCGTTGCTCTTTAGCTTAAGTGACCGAAGAGCCAGCGCCAGCGGATACGCAATGAGCAGGCAAACCAGCGTACTGACCAGCGAAAGCTGGACAGAAAGCACAAGTGTAGAGAAATTCGTGGGTTCGAAAATCATCTTCAGGTTATCAAAGGTAACCCTGCCGTCCTTCGTTGTAATTCCGTAAAACACAATCATCAGAAGTGGCAAAACGATAAAACCGATGCTCCAGACAACATACGGAGCGGAAATAAAACGCTGCATCCATTTATTCCTGCTTGCAAGCTTTGTATTTGATTTACTCATTTACCCCGACTGCCTCCTCATCCTCGGATTCCGGCTTGTTCATAATCTGGATATCAAACGGAACTACCCTGATACCGACCTTCTTTCCAACCGGTGACAGATCTGTGCTATGTACCAGCCAGGAAAACCCATTGGCCTCAACCTCCATTTCGTAGTGGACGCCCTTAAAAATCAGCGATGTAACAACACCCTGAATCGTTCCTTCTTCCGGCTCAACCAGGTCAACATCCTCCGGACGAATCACAACATCGACCGGGGTATTGTTGCCAAAGCCCTCATCTACGCACTGAAATTTAGCACCGAGAATTTCTACGACATGATCCTCTAACATCACCCCGCCGATGATATTGCTGTCACCGATGAAATCCGCCACAAAAGCATTCTGCGGCTCATTGTAAATATCCTGAGGCGTGCCTATCTGCTGAATGTAGCCCTGGTTCATTACTACAATCGTATCAGACATTGTAAGTGCTTCTTCCTGGTCATGCGTTACATATACAAAGGTAATTCCGAGCTCATTTTTCAAACGAATCAGCTCATATTGCATATCCTGACGAAGCTTAAGATCAAGAGCGCCGAGCGGCTCGTCCAGAAGAAGTACCTTCGGCTCATTTACAATTGCCCGCGCAATTGCAATTCGCTGCTGTTGTCCGCCCGAAAGAGAATCCGGCATACGATTGCCATAACCATCCAGATTTACAAGCTTTAATGCATACTCAATCTTATCCTTAATGTACTGACTGCTCTTTTTCTTAATCTTCAGCCCGAATGCGATGTTCTCCGCAATCGTCATATGGGTAAACAGTGCGTATTTCTGAAACACCGTATTGAGCTGGCGCTTATTCGGCGGAACATTGGAAATATCCTGGCCGTCAAAAATCACACGTCCGGTATCCGGTGTTTCAAACCCACCGATGATGCGAAGCGTTGTCGTCTTACCGCAGCCGGAAGGTCCAAGCAGTGTTAAAAATTCATTTTCACGAATATATAAATTCAAATCATCCAGTACAACATGGCTGCCATACTTTTTGGTGACATTTTCAAGATTAATCAGTTTATTATTCTGCGCCATATAATTCTTCTCCGTCTGCCCCGGACGGCTCTCCTTTCCCTTTGCAAAATCAGCAGCCACTCATCAAAAGCTCGGTGGACAGGAAACCCACAACACCTGTGCCCCCATTGTTCCTGCTGCCAGAAGGTAGTGCTGTTTGTTCGCCTTAAAATAAAAGGATTCTCCTTTTTTTGCCTTATAGCTCCGGTTTCCGATCCGCACCTCAATTGCACCGCTCACAACATAACCGAATTCCTCCCCCTCATGAGGGTTGTCCGGATACGTTTCTCCTCCCGGCTCTAACGTCAGCAAAATCGGCTCCATCATGTTCTTTTGGGAATTCGGAATAATCCACTGTACCTTATTTTTCAGCTCCTGATCCACCTTTTCAAAATAGTCACCCTTTCGAAATACCACCTGCTCTGAAGAGGTTTTGGAAAAAAATTCCTCCAGATTCGTCCCCAGACATTGAAGAATATCCATCAGAGTCGCAATGGAGGGTGAGGTCAAATCACGCTCCAGCTGCGAAATAAACCCCTTGGAAAGCTCTGCTCGATCCGCAAGCTCCTCCTGCGTCAGATTTTTCTGGATTCTGATTTCTTTGATTTTTTCTCCGATTTTCAACTTAAAACACCTCTCTTTCCGGTAAGAATGTGCCAAAAGCTACCATATTCAAGTCATAAAGAACAATCCGTTGTAAAGCAACAATAAACTTTTTGTTTAGCATTTCTAAACAAATGCTATTATACACGGACTGTTTCAAAAGTCAATATATAATTATACATTTTGTCTTTTTTTTGCCTTTTTTTCCGGATTGTGATATACTGTATCCTGTAAGTACCTGATATGCTTTACTATTTTCTTTTAGGAGCTGACTTTATGAATATTGTATTACTCGAAACGGATTCCCTTGGTGCCGGTGTTGATTTATCTGCGTTCCACACACTGGGAACGGTAACCGCCTACCCGCTTTCTACTACTGAGGAAACCATTTCCCGCGTAGCAGATGCTGACGTTGTCGTTGTGAATAAAATACCGATGAATGAACAGACACTTTCCAAAGCAACTCACCTGAAAGCAATCTGCCTGACTGCCACAGGCATGAACAATATTGACTTTGACTATGCCAATAAACGTGGAATTGTTGTACGGAACGTGAAAGGCTACTCTACCAATTCCGTTATCCAGCATACCTTTGCCATGTTATTTTATCTGTATGAGCATCTTCCGGAGTATGACGCCTATGTTTCCTCCGGAGAATACTGCAAAAGCCGGACCTTCTGCCATCTGGAACCTGCCTTTCATGAATTAGCCGGAAAAACCTTTGGCATTATCGGACTGGGGGAAATCGGACGCGGTGTTGCCCGGATTGCCTCCGCCTTTGGCTGCAATGTAATCTACTACTCCACGACCGGTGCAAACCACAATCCGGACTATCTCCGTGTCGATTTGGATACCCTGCTCGCCAAATCCGATATCATCTCCATTCATGCCCCGCTATCCCCAAAGACAGAGCATCTGATGAACCGGAATACCCTTTCCAAGATGAAGCCTTCTGCTTACCTCCTGAATCTCGGACGCGGTCCAATCATCGACGAAGAAGCGCTTTGTGAAGCACTCCTTAACGGTCAACTGGCAGGCGCCGGCCTTGATGTTTTGGAAGAAGAACCTATGCGGGAGGACTCTGTGCTTCGAAATCCTTTACTAAAAAACAGGCTTTTTATAACCCCTCACATCGGCTGGGCACCTTTGGAGGCCCGTCAGCGTTGCATTGATGAAACAATTAAAAATATTAAGTCTGTTCTCACTTGACTTTTTGGGGATAATCAGCTACAATGATTCTGTGATGCAGATATAGTATATCGGTAGTACATCAGCTTCCCAAGCTGAGGAGGCGGGTTCGATTCCCGTTATCTGCTTCGGGATGAATTGCGCCGCATGAAAGATGCGGCTTTTCCCTTTTTTACGGATTACAGGTATAAAGGAGTACACCTATGGAAGACGAAAAGAAAACCTTATTCAGTGGCATGCAGGCCACCGGCAATCTTACTCTTGGAAACTATTTTGGTGCCCTGAAAAACTGGGTTACCTTAAGCGATGAGTACAATTGTTTCTACTGTGTTGTAGATGAGCATTCCATTACCGTACGTCAGGACCCTGCGGAGCTTCGCCGCCGTGCCCGCGCCCTTTTGACGCTCTATATAGCAGCCGGCCTTGATCCGGAGAAAAACTGTATCTACTATCAATCCCATGTTTCCGCGCATGCAGAGCTTGCATGGATTCTGAATTGTTATACATATATGGGTGAACTGCAGCGTATGACGCAGTTTAAGGACAAGTCCTCCAAGCACGCAGATAATATCAATGCAGGTCTTTTCACTTATCCGGTTCTTATGGCTGCCGACATCTTACTGTTTCAGGCAGACGTTGTTCCGGTTGGTATTGACCAGATGCAGCACTTAGAACTCACCCGTGACGTTGCACAGCGCTTTAACGGCATCTACGGTGATGTGTTTACGATTCCGGAGGCTTATCTCGGAAAGGTTGGCGCAAAGATTATGAGCCTTCAGGACCCGGCAAAGAAGATGTCCAAGTCCGACGAGAATCCAAACGCAAGCATTTACCTTATGGATGACCCGGATACCATTATCCGCAAGTTCAAGCGTGCCGTTACCGACTCCGACAGCGAAGTACGCTATGCTCCGGAAAAGCCGGGTGTCAGCAACCTGATTGACATCTACCGCGCCGCTACCGGAAAATCCATTGAGGAAGTGGAACGCGAGTTTGACGGCAAGGGCTACGGTGATTTCAAGCTTGCTGTCGGCGAGTCCGTTGTTTCCGTTTTAAAACCACTGCAGGACCGTTTTGCGGAGCTTTCCAAGGACAAGACCTACATCGATAATATCATCAAAATCAATGCGGAACGCGCCAATTACGTTGCAACCAAAACGCTTCGCAAGGTTCAGAAAAAGGTCGGCTTCCCGGAACGTATCCGCTGATGCACCGCTTTTGTATATTACTCTGTTTGTGACACTTTCCTAAGGAACAAAACAAGAGCGCACCCACAAGGGATGCGCTCTATTTTTAGTATTCCTTTGTATTTTTCTTCCGGTATTCAATCCACTCTGCAGCCATGATAGCTGCTACACAGATGACAACGCAGATGACAGCCAGAACAATCCTCCCGAGTAAAACCTGTGTTTCATACTTCAAGCTCTCTCCCTCCATGTTTCAGCCTGGTAATATTGTCCCACTCCAAAACAAAAATTTCAAGAAAATTCTTTCGCCTTTTTTCGTCACCTAATGACAAAAAGCCGGAGAAACGCTGAATTATACAGGTATTCCCTGTCCACCTTTCTTAACCATTCCGATATTTTATGTATATTTTACTCGTCAAATTCAACCGTCACATAGTAGCCTCTGCTGTTCTCTTCTACCAGCGTAACCGTTCCGGTGAGCTTTGTAAGGCGTTCACGAAACGGAATGTTCGCGGACATGGCAACTGCCGGCTCAATTACATAATAAAAAATTGCGTTCGGAAGAGTGGATTCCCGAATTTCAACTACGTCACCTTCCTTTACCAGACCGGGACGTTCCATTTTAAACTGCATTGTTCTTGCCATAACCAATTCACTCCTGTTCTACTCTGACAAAACTTCCTGTCAGGAAAAAACCTCCAGCATTTCCAGACTTTTGAATTTTCTCCCGACATGAACCGTAACAAACTGACTTAGAATCTCCCTCAGTTCGTTCAGCACCTCTTCCTTTACCGTAAAGGTGTAAAGACTTTCGAGTGGTGTGGAAAGGATAAACTGCATTGTGTACAGGGTAGAGGGGGAAACCGACCAAACCGGTGCCCCTTCATACTCTGCCCCAAAGTCTGTTTTTCTTACGCATTCTTCACAGACACAGCCTCCACCACGGGAAGAAAACCACCGAAGCATTTCTTTTTTTCTGCAACGGACGCATTCGTATACCTGAGGCTTTATACCGCCTACCGCAAGCATCCGAAGTTCAAAAACAGCCCGGACCAGTTTTTTCCCGATTGACTTTTTTGAAAGGGCACTCAGCGAACGATACAAAACACGCAATTCTTCCTTTGCAGGAATATTTTCCTGTGTCAGTGCTTCCACAAATTCGCAAAAGTACACTCCATTGTACAAGGCTTCCAGGTCTCCCCGCAGCTCCGGGAAATACTGCTCTGCTTCGGCACCCCGGAGTGAATAGGAATTGCGTCCTTCATACAAGATAAAATTTCCAAAGACAAAAGGTTGTGTAACTCCCGACATTGCAGAAGTCGGCCGACGGACTCCGTTTGCAAAAGCAGAGATTTTCCCAAGCTCCTTCGTCAAAAGTACAAGTCGCCTGTCATACTCACCCATCGGTTGGGCCGACAGGATCATTCCTGTTACTGTAATGTTCTCTGTCATCCTGCTCCCCCTGTACGGAAGTCTCCTGCTCTGCCTGATTTTTTGCCCGGCAATACTGCAAATAATCGTCAATGCTTCCGGTACACATAAACTGCTTCCAATACTTTTCTTCCATCCGTCGCACCCCCATGATTTCGTTTCCGATATCTCTATCTTCTCCCGAAACCATAGGAAATACACTGATAAATAATTCCTATTCTTCGTCCTTCTTTTCTACATAGCCGTAATTTTTTAAGAGGAAATCACTGTCACGCCAATCCTTTTTCACCTTTACCCAAAGCTTCAGATTCACGCGATATTCAAACAACAGCTCAATTTCCTTACGCGCATCGGTACCAATGCGCTTTAACATTGAGCCCTGCTTTCCGATGATGATTCCTTTATGGGAATCCCGCTCGCAGATAATTGTGGCATCAATATCCACCATACCACCATCCGGGCGTTCCTTCATCTGCTCTATCGCAACCGCAATTCCGTGCGGAATCTCATCATCCAGCAAACGAAGTGCCTTCTCACGAATAATCTCCGCCGCAATCTGGCGCTCCGGCTGGTCTGTTACAGTATCCTCATCGTAATACATCGGTCCTTCCGGGAGCAGTGAGAACAAAAGTGACTCCAGCCGGTCAACATTTGTGTTGCGAAGCGCACTTACCGTAACAATGGTACAAAACGGATAGAGTCCGCGATAGGTTTCCTCTGCCTTCGCAACTACTGTTTTATCCACCGTGTCAATCTTATTTATCACCAGAATTACCGGCGTATTGGTACGTTTCAGAACCTCCACGATATGCTGTTCTCCGGCTCCGACATAATCTGTCGGCTCCACCAGCCAAAGGATTACATCAACCTCAGAAAGCGTTCCCTCGGCGACATTAACCATATATTCACCCAGCTTGTTTTTTGCTTTGTGAATCCCCGGCGTATCCAGAAAAATAATCTGACCGCGTTCATCCGTATACACCGTCTGAATCCGGTTTCGGGTCGTTTGTGGCTTCTTTGAAGTAATCGCAATCTTCTGCTTAATCAGATGATTCATCAAGGTTGACTTTCCGACATTCGGTCTTCCAATCAAAGCTACAAAGCCGGAATGAAAGCCTTTTTTACTACTCCCTGACATAGTTTCCTCCAACTCACTTTAATAAATCCCGAACGGTAAGGAAATGCTCTGCATCTTCCTCCACCTTCTTGGCAGAACCAATGGTACAGCAGTAACCCTGCTTAAGCGCGGCACGGATTGCCGGAGCAAGCGCACGGATATCCTCAACCGTTACATCCAGAATCTGATTTCTTGTCTTCTGAATTCTCTCATAGGTATTTCCGGACAAAGCAGCGTTCAAACCACGCTCACCCTCCATTCGAGGCGTACGAGGTGCATCCGCATTACTCATGGTTCCGATTACATACTTCGTGATTTCTTCCTCTCCTGCTTCAAACCCTGCAACATAATCAGCCGAATCCTCATATACCTTCATGGTACGATTCAAATGCGGGTCTCTCCAGGACATAAAGCCCAGTCTACCGTTCGGAAGTGCATAGAACGTTCCGCCGTAAGCACCACCGGTTACACGGACATTGTTCCAAAGATATCCGTAGCTCATTGCGGTACGAAGTACCTCGAATGCACCGTGATACTCATAGCCTGCCTTCACAAAATCGCCACCGCAGCATACATATTGCATCTGTCCCGGTGTCTTAAAGCCCTCGTTCTTCTTCTTTGGAACAAGCACTGCACCTTTTCCCACGGAAGTAGCCTTTAATTCACCAAGAACCGTATCAGCCTCACGAAGAGCAGCCTCATAGCCTTCCGCGTCTGCAGTCACGCTTAAGAAGCAGAGATCCTTTGCAAACAGCGTCTCACAGGTCTTCTTAAGATTGGCCACAACTTCTTCTTTCTTCTGGGCAAAGCTCGTAACCAGCTCCGAAATAAACTCATAAAAATGAATGCCTGCAGTCATCTCATCAAATACCTGTACCGCTGAGAAGTAGGAACCAAGTCTTCTGTTTGCTGCATTATGAGCCATATCGGTGTAACTACCCTCAAGACCGCTCTTGATTTCCTTCAGAATCTCCAAAAGACGCTCCGTATCTTCAAACACAGTATCAAACATCATCTCCCGAATGCTTGCAAACAGCTCTGGAAGCTTGGAATAAAGTGCTTTTCCCTCAAAGCTCAGGAAGGACCGGTACTTGTTAATATCCTTAATATCCGGAACAGCTTTGACACTGAGAACGATACCTCCGGTATGGATATTGATCTCATTGTTCAGTTCCAGATACGTATGCTTCTTTGTATCCAGCTTGCCGATTGCTTCTGTCAAAATACCGGTGTACGGAATCATTTCTTCGGAAAGCCGATTTGTATCAAACCCAAACTTCACATATGCAATCTTGTTGGTTGCAAGGTTCTGATGATAAACCGTAATCCCCTTAACACTCTTCTCTTCATTAATCAGCTGCGCTGCCTCTCTTTTGATATCGGTTCTTGCAAGTCTCGGAATCTTTGCAAGGTCTTCCGGACGGTCCGGACGAAGCTGATACTCTTTCAGCGCCTTGGTATCGGCTACCAGCTGTTCAATCTGTTTCTCATCCAAACCTGCCTTATATGCAGCAAGCTTTTCTGCCAGTGCCTTTTCCTTTTCCGCTAAAAGTCCGACCTGCGGATAGAGCTGGAAAAATACTGCATTTTTATTTTCAAGAATGGCATCCCGAAGAAGGTTCTCAAAATAATCCGTATCGATTTTTTCACGAAGTGCATTAAAAATTCTGGTCCACTTCAGTGCATCAAACACACGGGCATCATCATACAGCCAGTCATTGAACATATTAAACAGGAACAGAAGTCCCTTTGGCATACTTCCGGTATCTGCCTCACGACAGGAAAATTCCACACGGTTTAATGCGGCCAGAAGTGAGTTTTTGTTGATTCCTTCCTTCACGCACTTCTCAAGTGTTTCTTTTACGAGCTTCATGAACTCATCTGCCTTGTCGTCGGATGCATTTCTTGCAGTCAGGTTAAATACCGGCTGCAGCATATCTCCCGAGAACCATCCGTATGCTTCCGCACCGATTCCTGCCTTCGTCAGGGCTACCTTTAACGGCGCACCCGGGGTGTTAATCAGAACGGTGCAAAGCAGATTGAGCGCAGTAGCCTTAATCTCATCCATTCCCTCTTCCATGAACATGGAATAAGAATAGAAGCTTGCATTGTCAGCCTCCTCCGGAGTATTTACGGAATAAAAGCTCTTTACGGTCTTCGGCGCAGCAAAATCCTTCTGCACGTCGATAGAGGAGTCCAGGTCAATCTTATCAAAACGGCTCAGATACTCACGG
>CALZBV010000048.1 GCA_945622055.1 uncultured Clostridia bacterium | reverse complement strand
CCAGGAAGGCGTGGTAACCAAAGTGAACGGAGCCGGAAATCTCCGCTATCGCTTCCGACAATCCTCTTATCATGGAGCAGGTACAGCTTACAAACGATATCTCAAAGTTGGAAGATTTGCAGAAGGCGTTTAATTCGAGCGTAACAAAGGCAAAGGCAAAGATCACGGAAGATACGAATAAAATTGCCGCTGTAACAAAGACGATCGAGAACGCAAAGGAAGATATCAAGTCAAGAGTAGATACCTATTCCGAAGGAAAATTCTCTATGACGATCGGCGGTAAGAAGTTTACCGATAAAAAGGACGCAGGAGCTGTTCTTGTAGAGGCGATCAGAGCGAAAGCAAATGTCGATGGATATGTAACGGTCGGAAGTTTTGCAGGCTTTGAAATTCGTGCAATTAAGAAGGATGCGGAATACTTTGGAAAACTTGTCGGAAAGAATGGTTATGATTTCAGTGTTTACATGACCAACACAACGATGATGATAAATAAGATCTGTGAGATTCCGAAAACGCTTGAAGATTATGTTAAGGTGTTAGAGGGAAGGCTCGAAGAGACAAAGAGGGATCTTGTTGCTCAGCAGAAGATGTCAGAAGAGAAGTTTGCAAAGAGGGAAGAGCTTGAAGAAAAGCGTAAGCGCTTTAATGAGATTATGGCAATTCTCAACCCGGCAGAGGAGCAGACCGTATCGGACGATGATACGCAGTATCAGTCGAGAGATTATGACGACGAGACAAAGATTAAGCTCGATAAGCAGATTGATAACTGGGACGGTAAAACCGTTTGTTTCTCATTTAACTTTGGCTATGTTTCCGATGTATTGAAGCAGGCAGGCATTCCGGATAAACAGATCAGAATGGATTCGACGAAAGTGTTGAAAACGTTAAGAGATCATCCGGAAATGACAAGAGAAACGATCAAAGGCCTTTATGATCTTCTTCAGGATCCGGTTGTTGTTGTTGATTCAAAATCAAACGAAAACGCAAGAATTGTAATGGGAGATTTATATGATGAAAAAGGAAAAGTAGTTACGGCTGTGTTGTTATTGACGCCTACAACGAGAAATGATACATCCTTAGACATTATAAAGGTCATGTCTGCAGAGGGCAGAAGCCATATACAGAGCCTTTTTTATGATGGAAAGAACGAAAAATATATTCCGGTAAGATACGTAAATAAAAATAGAATCCAGGACTGGCTGAACGTTAATAGGCTACGATTGCCGTTACGCAGTTCCAGTGTGGATTCTGATAGTATTTTAGCACATCCAGTAGCCGAAAGTCAAGACAATAATCAGTATCAGGAGCGTACCGGAGCACTTACAGACAGAGAAGTGCTCGAGATTGCATCTGATAACATTAAGGTCAGCGATCTTACTGATGGAGAGAAGGCAGCGCTTGATATCTTCAAGAACAGACTTACGAAGCTGAATGATCTTCAGACAGAAAGAGAGGAGCAGGGCAGACTTTATAAAGAGCAGCAGTTCGGATCCAACGTGAACCGCGCTGCAGCAAAGGAAACCATTAACCGTATGCACATTCTCGATAATAAGATCAAGAACGCAAGCTCTGAACTGATTTCAGTTGAGGAAAAGGAAGTATTAAAGCGAGTGCTCAAAAAATCGAGAGACGTGATCGAGCAGGAAGAGAGACGCCGCGGATATGAAACCTTAAAGCGTTGGAGAGAAAACAGGAAGAACGCTGACGCCATTAAGAAGTATCGAGAGAGAATCAAGACCGATGTGAAAGATCTTTCCGACTGGATCATCAGACCGGACAACAAAGATGCAGTGAAGCGCGTACCGGACGTTGTTAAAAACTCCGTGATTCCGTTCCTTACAAGTATTGATTTCACAAGTAAGAGACAGCTCAGCGGAAAAGAGGCAACGATCGCAGATAAAGCGTTTGAGAAGAATATCATTGCATTGAAATCTGCAATTAAGGAGAATATCGACGCGAACGGAATCTATTCCGGATATAACGATCTTCCGGTTGACTTCATGGATAATCTTCAGGAGTTTATTGATCTGATTCACAATTATGTGAATGAGAACAGCGGAGAGTTTGTTATCAATAAAATGACCGGTGCCGAGCTGAGAGACCTTGCACATATCGTACATACTCTTAAGAGATACATTATGCAGATGAATGTTTTTCATTCAAACGCCGTATTCAGTCACGTGTACGACGCAGGAAATAATACAATGGCAACATTAAGAGGTATTGGTGACGCAGGAACCAAGGTCGGAGAAGCAACAAACTTCCTTATGTGGCAGCAGATGAAACCTGCTTACGCCTTTGAGAGATTTGGAGAAGGTGGACGTGCAATCTATGATGAACTCAGGAACGCTCAGGGAACGCTTGCTTTCAACGCGAAGAAGATCATTGATTTCACAAATGAAACTTACACGGACAAGGAAGTTAAAGAGTGCGAAGAGAATTATAAGGAATTTGTCTTAGGCGGCGATAAGGTCCGGATCCCGATCTCTTACATGATGTCTTTCTATGAACTGTCAAAGCAGCCGGATTCATTGAGACACATTCTCGGAGAAGGTGTGAGAGTTGCAACGTATAAGGACGGAAAGAGCACGATTTCTGATAACGGCCATGTTATTACAGAGGACGATATCAAAGAGATTACCGACGCGCTTACTCCGAGACAGAAAGAAATTGCTGACGCGCTTCAAAAGTACATGGCGACGCAGGGTGCAGCATGGGGCAATTATGTTTCGATAAAGAGATTTGGAGAGGAAATGTTTACAAATCCTCAATACTTCCCTATCAATTCAGACGGAAGGCACTTAGAATCGACAGCAGAGGAAGCACCGAGCAATGCAAGCCTGTATGCGCTTCTCAATATGAGCTTTACAAAGAAGCGTAACGATGCAGCAGATAACAGAATCATTCTTTATAGCATCTTCGATGTATTTGCGAACCACATGGCAAGCATGGCGCAGTATAACGCCTTTGCACTCCCGATTCTCGATTCTCTTAAGTGGCTTAACTATAAGACGAGCGTTATTGATGATTCCACAGGAAAGAGAGTAGTTACCGGAAGCGTAAGAGAAGAGCTTTCGAGAGTATATGGTGTTCCGGAAGAAAGCAGACCTGGAAGAGGCCGCGAAGGATATGCAGAATCTTTCATCAAGAACATCATCAGAGCGTA
The DNA here is from genome assembly GCA_945622055.1 of uncultured Clostridia bacterium. Taxonomy (GTDB): domain Bacteria; phylum Bacillota; class Clostridia; order Lachnospirales; family Lachnospiraceae; genus SIG307. The sequence goes on along the minus strand of CALZBV010000048.1, from coordinate 10,088 downwards.
CAATGGAACCGAGGCGCAGGGTGTTCCGACTGATTCTTTAGGCATTAAGGCATTGAGACAGTACAACATGGCGCAGATCGCGTATAACCTGCGTGTAGTTGTTCAGCAGCCTATGTCTATCACAAGAGCAGGACTTATCATTGATTACAGCTCGATCTTAAAGGGACTTAAACAGTCTCCGAAGCAGATAAAGGCAAACGCAGAAGAAATGGTAAAGTATAGCGGAATTGCAGCATGGAAATCGCTTGGCTTCTATGATATCAACATTTCGAGAGGACTTACCGAGACTATCAAGCATAAGCGTACTGTTTTGGATAAGGTAAATGAGATCGGAATGATCGGAGCTGAAAAGGCTGATGAAATCACATGGTCATCTATGTGGAACGCCTGCAAGTATGAAGTAAGCAATAAGTACAGAAATCTTGTACCTGGAACGGAAGAGTATTTCAAAAAGGTTTCTGAGCTTTTTGAAGAGGTTGTTTATAAGACGCAGGTTGTAGACAGCGTACTTACGAAGAATGAGTTTATGCGAAGCAAGGGTTACTTTGCAAGAGCGATCAGCTCATTTATGTCTGAGCCGGTAACAACGATCAGCTCTCTTACATCGGCGTACTTCAATTACAAGACGGACCTGCAAAAAGGTATGTCTAGGTCCGAAGCATGGCAGAAGAACGGAAAAACCATTGCAAGGACCTGTGCAGTTTACAGCGTGAGTGCAATCATGCTTGCCGCAGTACAGTCCGCTATTGATGGTCTTAGAGACAATGACGACGAACCTTACGGCGAAAAGTATCTCTATGCTTTTACCGGAAACGTTATCGACGAGCTTATGCCGTTCAACAAACTTCCGATCTTAAGTGATTTCTATGATATTGCGAAAGAGCTTGTTTCAATCTTCGGTGTTGATACCTACGGAAATCCACCGCAGACTATCATTGCACAGTGGTACAACAGCTTGATTAAGGGTACAGAGATCATGTATACCAAGCTCAGCGGAAAGAATACCGGATATACATGGTATGCAAGCATTTCAAAACTGCTGCAGGCCGCATCCGGAATCACTGGACTTCCGATTTCTCCGGCGACAAGGGAAGTTGTAACGATTTGGAACAACACGGTTGGAGTCATTGACGAGCGATTAAAGGTTAAGACTTACGAAAAGAAGTCAAAGAAAAATGAATAGCTCTGTTAGGGGGGTACGATAAGTGCCCTCCTTTATTTTACAATGAACGCAAAGGGGGGCAGATAGAATGAATTATTCCTTATACAAGATCTACCTCGATACGCATAAAACGACTGTGCAAACCGTTCTGAACATTAAGAGAAATGATACCGGTCGTAAAATCATCATCGGCCTTACTTCCGGCGGCAAGGCGTACCCGATCACTTCTGAGTGCATTGCTGTGTTCCGCGCGAAGAAGCCGGACGGAACTGTTCTGTATAATCATTGTTCGATCGAGGATAACTTAATCACATACGAGCTTACGTCACAGACTTCCGCGTCCGAGGGACTTGTTGACTGCGAAGTTACTCTGTATGGAAACTCTGACTTCAGGAGTGTGTTCGGAGAGAGCGCGCCGGAGTGGAAGCAGAATACTTATTTTTCTTTGGTAGATGGAGTGTATGACATTACGATCGAGGAACCGGACGACTGGGAGACAAACTGGCATAATTATTATGAAAATGCTATGCAGATCACGTCTCCGCGCTTCTGCATTTTGGTAGATGAAGCAGTACAGACCGATGATGAAATCGAATCACGGAATGAGTTTACCGAACTTCTTTCCGCACTTGCTCGGCTTGCTGGAATCGAGCTGCACGAGAATACGAGGGAGCGTAACGAGGCAGAGAGAAAAGCTGCTGAGTTAGAGAGAATCCGGAACGAATTACTTCGTGTCGAAAACGAGAATAAGCGCGTTTCTGACGAAGCTATCAGGTCGAATAAAGAGGATGAAAGAATCAGTAATGAAAATGTTCGTATAAGCAACGAAAACAAGCGTATCGAGGCAGAGAAGAAGATAATGAGCGTATTTATTCGCTATTCTGAATATCCTGACGGTAGTAATATGACAGTTACGCACAGTCCTACACAGGACTTTATTGGTATTCTTTCTTCAAAAGAAGAATCTGATGATCCGGCAGATTATACTTGGTATTACTTTCCTTCGAATCTGTACGATGTTATTATTCACATCATAAACAATAGCAGAGAAGATGAACTGATTGATACTGAGCGAACTGATCTAATGAATTACGCAGCAGAAACCGGTATCAATGGTTGGAAGATTGAAGAAGAGAATATTTCAGGCGATGGTAAAATCAATCTTAATGCGATCAGATTTAACGGAACAGAAAAGGATCTTACATATAGCGACATTGTTAAGACGACAGAAAAAATCGAAGAGGACTACTCAGAAGATAATTACGGAAAATTAGTAAAGTTCATGAAAAGTGCAGGAAACTACGTCACGACGAAAGAATGGGTTAAAAACTATGTTCGTGAACATAGCGGATCCGGAAATGTCATGACGCTTGACGTTTACGAAACCGGACATGAGGGATATACAAGATCTGTTACTGTTGTTAAAGATACGCTGATTTAGGTTAGGAGGTGCAAACTTGAAAATTGAAGAGATTATTGAGTATACAGACGCCCGACTTTCATCAGCAGAAAGAAAAACTCCTGCCGCTGACTTTGCAAAGGCAATAGTGACTAACCTAACAAGGATGCTTAATCTAAGCGGTCACTTTGCTAGGATCGAAGTTATAAAGGATGAGACGACCGGATCATCTAAATCCGATTCATACTATTACGAAGCAGAAATAATCGTACACAGCGCAAGAATTAACATAAGAGGTACAAGCAGGTCTGGCGCTTATACTCCGACAAGCAGAGAATATGTGGTTTTAACTTTGAAAAATTATGATGGAACGCTTACAAGCGAACTTATGTACAGAGGAAAAGTTAATTTTATGACCGATTACATAACATCTGCTCCAATGAAATCAAAAATAATTCTTTTGTATAACAAAGATTCTTTCTTTGTTGCAATAACAAACTCATACGATACTGAGAGTAATCTTACCGGTGGTTCGTGTTTTGTTATATCAGAGGCCAAGGATCTGTTTTCTCTTGAAAATAGAACATTTGGACTTTTTGCAACATTTTTAAATTCAAAAGTTTCAGATCTTGATGAATCTCATGCGATGTTTATAGATCTTTGTTCTAGTGGTTCTCTTAAATACAAAAGATACTATTCAAACTCGTTTCTTTCAGGCAGATCGGATGATAAAATGTCGTTCTTTGATCTCTATGCAGACAACGGAAGAATCAAGCTGAACGGACTTAAAGAGATAACGCCTACAAGCAGCAGCTTTATTCGGGATTCAGAAGGCAAAGACTATTTCTGTTTTGGAAACATAGCAATAGAATTTTAGCAAGGTGGGGGGTGGTTATAAATGCCTGCAATTAAAAAAGTTTTTGTTTTTCAATTTCCAAGGCTTAAATGGAATGTAAGCTCAACAACCGGAGCTACACCTAGCATGTGTCCTGGCGCTGAGCTTGCAAAAAACGTAACAGGTCAAATAATGAATATACTTACTGAGCTTGGAGATAATGTACGAGTTGTTGTTGAAAAAGACGAGACAACAAAAGAAGGTCAAGAATCGTCTTACCGTTACAAAGCAACTATTTATTTATCCGATGAAGTGCTTTACGAAATAGCAGGTGTTAGTGGTACATCCGGAAGCGGAGTTTTTTCGGTAGACGGTCAAAGAATCGCACAAGGTGATACTGTTGGTTATGACAAGGCGTATTCGTCTGTTATGATCGTAAAAAACGATGATGCTATTTTACTTGTTGTTCGAGATGCTTCTGGAGGTGGAGCATTCGGTGGAAGATTCGGTTATGTAATAAAAGCAAAAGCAAAAAAAATGTCGAATAACGAGCAGGTAACAATATCTCAGTACGGAATTTGCGATATAAATGATACGCAATTCAATCTGCCTGTAGATAGATTTACTGTCACTGGATCATCATCGTATATATCATTGTATTTCCTTGGACTTACAGAAACAGGAAATATGAATCCTATATTTGATGTATACGATAGAGAGTGCAATTATAAGGTTTACGGACTAAAGGAAGGCTTAAACAGAAAACTTGGTTTTGCTATAGATACTAAAGGTAAAAAATATTTCTGCATGGGAACAATCCTCATGCCATATTAAAAGGAGAGATACAATGGATAAAATGAAGTCATTTTTTATTTTTGCATTTGGAACTATTGCAAGCATTTTAGGAAATCTTACGGTACCGGTGTTGCTAATGGTTATATGCAACATCATTGATTATGTGACCGGTATCATGGCATCTCCAAGACGAGGAAATAAGATCAGCAGTACGGTTGGACTTAGAGGGATCGCAAAGAAAATCTGTATGTGGTTGTTAGTTGTTGTTGGCGTTATCGTTGATGTGCTTCTTGAATACGCAGCCGGTACGGTCGGCATCAACCTTCCAACGAACCTTATGATTGGATGTATCGTGTGCATATGGATCGTCTGCAATGAGCTTCTTTCGATCCTCGAGAACATCGCTGACATTGGCGTTCCGATCCCAAAATTCCTAAAGAAGATCGTTTCCTTGATTAAGGATCAATCAGAGAAAAAAGCTGATGTAACATCAAAGGAGAGTGATAAGAATGATTAACTCAGATGCAGCAATTAGATACTTCGAGGCTGTTTACGCGATGAAGCCGATATATCTGTGGGGAGCAGATATGGAAGTGATCACAAAGGAATTGCTCGACAAGCTCATCAAGAAGCATGGAGCAGAGCAGTACAAGAAGGTTCATCTTGAAATTCACGAAGGCCTATACGGATCTGATTGCTCAGGACTTTTCAAAAACATTTCCGGTTTTGATACCACGGCAGAAGGGTACTACAATAAGTGCTCGACAAAAGGACTTATCAAATACGTTCCAAAGAATAAGGTTCTTCAAATTTTCAGAGAGGAAAATGGTAAGATTACTCATGTAGCTGCACTTGATTCTTACACCTGGACGCTGTATGAAATGCGGAACGGATGCGAAAAGCGGAAATTCAATCCGTCTGAATGGACCTATTACGGAGTTCCGGACTGGATAAAGCAGAAGAATACTGTTACATTAAAGAAATACACTCAGGTATATATGAGTGCTTCCGATGCCATCGAAGGAAGAGTTCCGGTTGCAACATATAAAGCTGGCGAATACATTGTATATAAGCGTGTGACCGGTGCAGTCAATATCACGAAAACAGAAGGCAAACCTGGTGGATGGATCGCAGTATCAGACATGTTATAAAGTGACATTAGTGATATAATTCATTTGTAACTAATCCTTCTAAATATGTTATCCATGCACAAAAAGAGAGGAGTCCTTCATTGGTCTCCTCTCTTTTTTGCGTACTAACTATACATTGCCACAGGGAAGCGGAAAGACAACACTGCTGAAGGCACTGGTCCGGTATATTAATCCAAAGTACAACCTTCGGATTGAAGAGTCGGTGTTCGAGCTTTGGATGCGAAAAGAGTTTCCGAAACGAAACATTCTTACCTTTCGTGAAACCGACAGTGTTGATTTGACGGAGGGGTTAAATGCATTTCGAAAGACGGACGGAAACTGTTTGATGATGGGGGAGATTGGAACGATTGAGGTTGCAGCGCTTATGGTGGAGTTAGGTCAGGTATCGGAGCAGCAGTTATTTACACATCACGCGATGTCGACGGACAAGCTGGTGGATTATTTCCAGAACGCACTTCTTCGTACCGGAGCATTTTCGGATGAGGATATGGCAAGAGATCAGGTTATGAATGCGTTCCAGATTCATTTGCTTTGTGAGAGGGCTCTGGATGGCAGACGCTTTATCCGGGAAGTGACCGAGATTGTTCCAAAGACGAGAGAATACCGGTGTCTGTTCCGATATGAGAATGGGGAATATCACCAGGTGGATGCTCCGACAAAGGAGCTGAAAGAAAAAATGCTGCAGAAGCTAAGAGAAGAGGAAAAAGTTAAAATGCAGGAGTTTTTTACGGAGGTAGAGAAAAATCGTTGAGTACATTATAGCGGTACTGTATTTTGGAGTTATTTTTTTTCTGGAATACAGTTATCTTTTGAATCGAAGAAAGGAATTATCGGAATTACAGGAGCTTTCGGAGTTTTTGTCGAACGTATGCTATGAGTTTGAGCTAAGTAAGAGTGTAACAGAGGCGGTTTATCTCTCGACGGAAAAAACAAACGGGCAGCTTCGCAGAAGACTGGAGAGGATTGGCAGGATTCTGGAAGAAGATACCGAGCAGGAGCTTACCGAGGTGAGATTTCCAAGATATCTGAAGCAGCTGAAGCTGTTTTTGATCCAGTGCCGGAACGCAATTATGTACGGTAGTGGGAAAAAGGGAAAGGAGTCGGTTTTTGTGCGAAATATGACAGAACTGCGCCGCGATGTTTTAAATGAGTGTCTGAAGCGGGAACAGGCCTCCTTTTTGTTTGCGGGCCTGGGGTTTGTTTCTGCTGTTCCGGTGCTGTTTTTATCGCTTGTAAAGAGCTGGGGAAGTGGGAATATGCCGGAATTGCTTACATTTTACAATGGAACTGCCGGAAAGGCGATTGCAGTTGTAACGATATTGGTTACGATAATCTGCTACGTTTTTCTGTCACTGGTAAGGAAGGTAGACGGGTCAATGTATCGTCGCCCATGGGTGGTGAGTGCTTTTTTTGAAAGCAGACCGGCTGAGTATTTTTCCAATGTGTTTCCGAAAGGCAGGGCCGAAAACTGGGCAAGAAAACAATTGGAGGCTGCAGGAATATACCGGAAGGGTTCTGAATATGTTCTGGCCTGTGGTACATGCGGTATTTTGCTGTCCCTACTGGTTTTTCTGATTGTACGGGGAGAAAGGCCGGGAATTGTGACAGGAAGCTCGATTGGTGCGTTTTTGCTTGGAGGTATGGGAATGATGGGGTTTTACCGTTATCTTGCCTACCTGAAAAACATAGGAGTGAACGGAGAAGTGCTTGGTTTGCAATCGATTATTCTTATGTTGTTTGAGGCGCCGAATATGACAATTTCGAAGCTGTTGGAAACAATGGAAGAATATGCGGTAATCTTTCGAAGGGATTTGTTATCGTGTGCGGACCGGTATGCCGCAGAGGAGGGAGATGCGCTCCAGCGGTTAATTGGAACAACGGCCTATTCGGAATTCAAACGTCTTTTGCACCGGCTGCATATCAGTGAGAGATTAGGTCTTTTTCATGCTTTTTCGGAGCTTTCAGCTGACCGGCAGTATTTTCGTGAGCAACAACGCATGGACACGGAACAGGAACTGAAAAAAAGGGCAGCAAATGCTCAGGTGGTAGCGTTTCTTCCCATGTTCTTTTTATTGTTTGCGTATCTGATTATACCATTTCTGGTAGCCAGCCTGTCACAGATGTCAAAGATATTTTCAGAGATGAATCAGATGAAAATGTTTTAAAACAAGGAGAAATGTAGATGAATAACGGTTTAAAGGCACTTCTGATAGCTGCCTCAACAATTATTACCTGTATGATTGTGACACTCGGTTTTTCGCTGGCAAGAGAGGCAAGGCAAATCGGTAATCAGGTCACGGATGAACTGGAGCATTATAAAACAACACTTTCTGAAAGAGAAATCATGAAATATGATGGGACAGCAGTGTATGGAGCGGATATTGTCAATCTGATAAAAACAGAGCTGAAGCATAAAAATGCGGGAATGTCTGTCAGGATTATCCGGGGAGAGATGCAGCAGAGTATTTCGTCGGCAGAGGAATATGAGACGGATTTGTCCGGCGGGGGAGTTAATTTAAGTTCAAAATACCTTGGAAAGGTAATTCGAAACAAAAATGATGTAATTACAGAAATACAGTTTATTGAAATCAGGGAGGAATAGGAAATGAACAATGGATTAAAGGCGTTATTGATTGCAGCAGGTATTATCATTACCTGTATTGTCGCAGGTCTTGCTTTTCAGAATACCAGAGAGGGAAAGGCTCAGGCCAGCAGTGCGTTTGCACAGTTTAATACAACAATGAGTGAATACCAGGACCTTGGGAAGTCTATGTATGACGGTCTGTTGGTATCCGGTGCGGAGGTACGCCGGCTGATAGAAAACTGCAGCACAGCGAAGGAATATGTTCAGATTAAGGTTGTTACCGGAGATGGAACGGAAAAGGGATATGTATACGAGACGTTTGATGCGGAAAATATGAAGCTTAGTAAGGAGAGCAAGGTACTGCCTTCTGATGACAAAGGAAGCAGCGGATATATCAATTCCAAAGCTGTTTTTCTCGGGAGTATTGTAAAGGATAAAAACGGAATCATTGTGCAGATAATCTTCGAACAGCAGTAGGTGAGATATGACGGATGCAATAGAGCAGGCATTGGAAAGTATAAGCGGGGGAATTCTGTTTTGCATTGCAGTTTCTCTGGTGCTTTTTTTACATCATTCCTACAATGCGGGGATGAAAGAGCTTCCGGCAGCTTCCGCTAATCTGATTTTATATGAGGAGGATACGGGGTGGAAGCTTTTGGAAGAATAATAGCAGTCTGTCTTGCAGGCGTCGGGATATTTTTTCTGATGATTTTTTCGAAGAAATCGGTTCTGTATCGACAAAAGGAATTAACCGTACAGAGCCTTACCAGAACCTGTGCCGCTCAAATGATGGAGGAACATTATTTTGATAAAGAGCGGATTCAAAGACTCTCAGAGGAGCTTTCACAGCTTGGTGATTTTACGGTGGAATGTATCGTTATGGAAAAGCTTCGGTTTGATTCGGAAGCCGGAAGCAGGGAACTGTATCGTGTATGTGAGAAGGGAAGCGGTATATTAACCAAGGGGAGTCTGGTTCGTGTGTTTGTTACGGAAAAAAGAACACGGGGAGAAGTTTTTTTGTATGGACCCGGCTGTGTCTGTCTGGCTGGAGGTAGAGTCTTTTGAATGCATTGGAAAAACTGGTTGATCTTTTTACGGCGTGTTTACTTTTATTTGGAATTCCGCTCCTGTATTATGGCGGAAAAACGGAGCTGGTTCGTCAGATGACGGCAGGACGTGCCTGCGAAAGTTTTTTGTCCCGGTGCAGTATTTTTGGTGAAATTACGGATATTTTTCTGGGAGAACTGGAACGGGAAATGATCTCCTGTGGCTGCCGGGAATATGAGATTACAGGGGAAAGAGACATCTATGTGCTGTCGCAGGGAGCACTTCAGGTAAGGAAGGGACACCTAGGGACGAAACGGCTAAAAAAGGAAATTGCGCTGGCGGGCACGGTATCACTTCTGCCGGGAGATGAGTTATCCGTAGTTGTTTATTTTGATGGAGTTCCGACGGTATATACGGTTACTGTGCGCAGTGGAGGTGCAGAACCATGAAATGGTATCATTTTGGTTTGATTTTTCTGCTTGTTTTCGGTGGCTTATTTATCCTGGAGCAGCAGGAAGAGATTACGACAAGACTATGGGAAAACAGCTGCCAGGTGGAATATGATTGTCTGGTGGCTGCTGTAAACGCAGCGACACAGGTGTATTTTGAAGGGAAAGGTACGGAAGCAGAGGAACGGTTACTGGAAAAAACGGCGGAAGCTTTTTTTCAGACGTTATCATTTCTTCATGAGAAAAATCCGGATGAGGCAGGAAGAATGAAACAAAAAGAAATGGTGCCTGTAATGGCGGTTTTTGACGAGGAAGGCTTTTTTCTTTATCGGCGCGAGAGTGGAACTGTTTATGGATGGTCGGCCCGGTATGACTATTTGAGCGGTGGTGAAATACCGGAAGAGTTTTTTCATATGACGGGGGAACTGATTGCCCAAAATATTGCTTCTGCCGGAGACAAAAGAAAGCTGAAATTTTCGAGGGGCTTTGAAGGAACCTGGGAAAAGGCATTGTCACCGGGCTGTGTGTTTGCTGCTTATGTTCCTGAAGCTGTGGAGCTTTCGCAGAATGGAAGAAAAAATGTGATTTATGCAGCTTCAAAAATTTCAAAGGAACGTTTCCTGGTCACAAAAGATATGGTATGCCACCTTGTGGTGGTGTTGGAAT
>CALZBV010000047.1 GCA_945622055.1 uncultured Clostridia bacterium | reverse complement strand
CGTTCCGTATTTTTCTTCCAAAGCTTTTGAACATACATTTCCACAAAAAGGAATAATACACCTCCGAAAAAACAGAACAAGCCGGTATTTCTGACCTTAAACAAAGAGAAACATCCGCCTAATAGCATTGTCATCATAAGAAGTCCTATTGTATTCCTGCAGATTCTCTTTTTCCCAAAGGAAAAATATACTGCCCAGACAAGCTCCCCGGCTGAAAACAATAACCTTGCTTCGCTTGCATCAGAATGCAGGAGAAAAATGCCGATAATATCAGCCATGGAGCAAACGAAAGCAGCTGCAACTATTCGTTTTCTTTGATGCTTTTTCCTTTCAGACAGAAACAATCGTAACAGACAGAGACATAAAAAATGAAACCAGAAATTTGAAACAAAGAAACTGTCCAGATAAAGCCTAACCAGTCTCACCTCCTTGCATCTTTAACAAAAGATTACCATATTTTCCCAGTAAATCTTGTAGAAATAAGGAGATTGCTTTTGAATTTCTCGCAACTTAGGACAAAAAAAGACAAAAAGACCGTTATGAAATGCATCATAACGGTCCCAATAAAAAATCTTATTTTTTCTTTGAAGAATAGTTCTGGATGAATGGTGGAATCTTGATTTTATCTGCACCCTCCTCATTTGCCGACTTTGACTCCTGACGGCCAAACATCGGGTTCGTACGCGGTGTATATTGCGGTGCCTGCTTATACTCCTGTACCGGTCTGTTTGCAGTTGTAGAATCAAATGTATAGTTAAACTGCTCCATAGCCTCCGGTCTCGGCTGAACCGGCTTCGGAGTATATCCCTGGTTCAGAAATTTCGGAAGAGAAACTCCATTGTTTGCCGGGCGGCTTGCCACATTGTTCTGGAAGCCTGCATACTGGGTTCTTTGTGGTGTGGCCGGCTGTCCTGCTTCCTGAAGACCGGTAGCGATTACGGTAATTACCACCTGATCCTGCATCGTCTCGTCATACTTTGCACCGAAAATAAGGTTTGCGTTCTCTCCGGCAAGACTCTGTACCTCGTTTGCAGCCTCATATGCCTCTACAAGAGCGATATCACCGGAAATATTCAGAATGATGTGATTTGCTCCTTTGATGTTGGTCTCCAAAAGCGGACTGTCAATTGCTCTATGTACAGCATCCAGGCACTTCTGGTCTCCTGTTCCTACACCAATACCGATATGAGCAATGCCCTTATCCTGCATAATCGTCTGAACATCGGCAAAGTCAAGATTAATGAGTGCCTCACCGTTGATGAGATCCGTAATGCCCTGAACACCCTGCTGTAATACTTCATCAGCTTTCTTAAGTGCTTCCGGCATGGAAGTACGGCGGTCTACAATTTCAAGCAGCTTATCATTTGGAACAATAATCAAAGAGTCAACATTTGCCTTTAACCTCTCGATTCCGGCAAGTGCATTATTCATACGAACCTTATGTTCAAAGGAGAACGGCTTCGTAACAACACCTACGGTCAGAATTCCTAGCTCCTTTGCAATCCCTGCAACAACCGGCGCAGCACCCGTTCCGGTTCCTCCGCCCATACCACAGGTAACAAATACCATATCAGCTCCCTTGATTACCTGAGTAAGCTCTTCAAGATTCTCCTCGGCAGCCTTCTCGCCAACCTCAGGCTTTGCACCGGCACCGAGTCCCTTGGTAAGCTTCTCACCAATCTGAATGCACTGGGAAGCCTTACAGCTTCTTAAATGCTGTTTATCTGTGTTGACGCAAATAAACTCAACACCATTTATACCTTCTTCAATCATTCTGTTAACCGCATTGTTTCCTGCACCACCGACACCGATTACAAGGATCTTTGCTGCAGCTTCCGTATTGTTGTTTGAAATTTCAAGCACGGATTTGTCCTCCTTTTATTTATCTGATTACAACACTAAATCAATATGTTGTGACAAAGATCAATGGTTCTTCAACTCCGCTCGGATTTTGCAAACGAGCTTGCAAATCCTCACTACGTCCTTACTATATCATGAACTTCGTTCATGATCTTCAACTCCGCTCGGATTTTGCAAACAAGTTTGCAAATCCTCACTACGTCCTTACTATATCATGAACTTCGTTCATGATCTTCAACTCCGCTCGGATTTTGCAAACAAGTTTGCAAATCCTCACTACGTCCTTACTATATGATATATTGAAATGTCAAAATTAGCAAGTATTTTTTGATTTTTTCTTCATTTTTTTATTCTTTTTTCGGTCTTGCTATGATATCTTCTTTTCCACCCTGGTATTCTGATAAATCAACCGTTAAAGCCCTGTCGGAAATTTTCGGAAAAATTTCCGACAGCTTCTGCAGCGGAATTTCGTATGCCTCCCGTTTTCCAAGCTTTACCGTAAGCTCCAAAAGCTCCAGTTCCACATTGCCTCTGCTGTCAAAGGTAATGGAAGCCGCAGGCAGCTCATACTCCCGAATCAGCTTTGATATGTTGAGAATTATCCCGTACAGCTTGTCCTTCTGCTCATCGAGCTTTTCGTACATCACAATCCGGTCATAAGAAATTCCCTTTACTAACGGAATATGATCCAGCCGCTCTGCCGAAGATTCCGTCACATATCCGTCTTTATCAAAATAGACATACTGTCCCATCACCTTAATGCAGCCTATAAGTATCTTCTCATACACCTGAATCTGTATCTCGTGATTCCCTTTGATGCTGTAATCGTACTTTTCAATATACGGAATCCGCTTTTCTCCGTCCAGATACTGCTCTGCACGAAAACGCAGTGTATTCTTTCTTGCCGGAGCACTGCTGATTTTGTTCAGAAAATCCTCCTCTGAATAATATGTCAGACCGGTCACTGTAACAGAAGTAGCCTTAAACTCCTTTTCCACAAATAAAATTGCTGTTGCTGCGACACAAACCACCACGCCGACAATAAAAATAATTTGAAACAAAAGCGGTCTTCTGACATATCCCTTTTCATCATTTTTCATTCCGTCAGGCTTCCTCCATCTGATCTATTTCAGCTCCCAGGCTACAAAGCCTCTCACAAATCGCTTCATAGCCGCGCGCAATATTTTCACATCCGTAAACTCTCGTCTCCCCCATGGCAGCAAGCCCTGCCAGAAGCAACGCCGCTCCTCCGCGAAGCTCTTTTGCCATAACTGTTGCTCCGGTCAGTACAGGAACTCCGTGAATAACCGCCATACGGTCTCTGACCTCAATTGCTGCCCCCATTAGGTTCAGCTCCGGAACAATCTTAAACCTTGATTCAAACACTGTTTCACAAAGCCTGCTTTCTCCATCAGCAAGTGCAAGCACCGCCATAAGCAATGACTGCATATCCGTCGGGAAGCCCGGATAGGGTGCTGTTACCAGCAAATCCACCGGAAAAAGCTTTCCGATTCCCGTTGCCAGAATACAGTTTTCCTTCTGCTCACAATAAAGCCCCACCCTTCTGAGTGTCCGATCAAAGCCGGTAAGAGATACCCCCTTTGTTCCGTGAATTGTAATCTGCCCTCCCGTAACCATAGCCGCACAAAGAAACGTTCCTGCTACAATTCTGTCACCGGTTAACAGATGGCACACCTCATGAAGCGACTCCACACCATCGATTGCAAGTATATTGGTTCCGATGCCCGATATTTTTGCTCCTGCCTCTACCAAAAAGCTGCAAAGCTCCGAAACCTCAGGTTCTGTTGCTGCACCATGCAGCACCGTCCGACCTTTTGCACAGACTGCCGCAAGTATTGCATTTTCCGTAGCCCCTACACTTGGAGAACGCAAAAACAGCTCTGCACCGGCCGGGCGTCCGCAAGCATACAGGGCATCCTCCTGTTCCGAAATAGTCACCCCTAGGCTGCGAAGAAGCTCACAGTGTAAATCAATCGGACGACTGCCAATCACACAACCTCCCGGATAAGAGATGCGTGCCTCAGAAAACCGTCCCAGAAATGCCCCCAGAAACAGTACGCTGCCCCTGGTTTTGGAAGCTTCCTTTTTTTCACCGTCATACAGAAAAACCTCAGAACAGTCAATTACCAGAACATGGTCGTAAAAGGTATAGCGTGCTCCCGTTTGCTGTAACTGCATAAGCATCTCCCGGACGTCGGTAATGTCGGGACAGTTCTCGATTACAGTCACTCCCCGGATCAGAATACTTGCTGCAATCATAGGCAGAACCGCATTCTTAGAGCCCTGCAGGGTAACCTCTCCACAAATTCGTTTTCCTCCCTTAATTCTGATATATGTCATGACAGTGCTCCCAAAGTCCTTCACTGTCATTTTATGCAGAAGAATAAATAAGGTTCCGGAAACGTCTTTCTTGCATCGCTTTTACCTTTCAAATTCAATCCGTCCGGATACGCTGAGTGCAAGTCCCATCTCACTCATCAAAACGATAAGTGAGGAACCACCATAGCTGATAAACGGAAGCGGAATACCTGTCGACGGAATCGTATTTGTAACAACCGCAATGTTCATAATAACCTGTAATGCAATATGTACCATGATTCCGACGCAGATCAGGGAACCGTATAAATCCTTTGCATTGGAAGCAATCACAAACAGTCTCCAAAGAAGTAATACATAAAGCAGAATGATTGCCAGTGCACCAATCAGTCCAAGCTCCTCACAAATAATCGAAAAAATCATATCATTATGTGACTCCGGAATAAACCCCAGCTTCTGCATGCTGTTGCCGAGTCCCTTTCCCCAAAGTCCGCCGGAAGCAATCGCATAAAGTCCCTGTAAAATCTGATAGCCCTTTTCATGTGTTTCTACATTGCGCCAGGCATCAAAACGATCCGAACGGAAGCCTCCGCCAAAAGCAATAAAAGCAACAAGTACAACAGCCGCAAGACCAAAGACTACAAAATAATAGGATTTCCTGCGCGCTACCACAAAACAGATTACAAACGTAATCCCGCAAAGAACCAGTGCAGTGCTGAGATTTTCCGCGCCTACCGCAACAATCAGCGGTGAAACAAAAATGACAACCCTGACAAAGCCCCATAAATTGTCCAATGACCTCGGTGCAGAATAAACCACAAACGCCACAAACAGAATAACTCCGATTTTGGTCACCTCTGACGGCTGGAACGTACCCAGCAACGGAATTTCAATCCAACGCCTTGCCCCCTTTACTTCTTTACCAAAGAAAAGAACAAACATCTGAAGTCCAAGGCAGACAAAATACACCAGACCAATCAGTCTCAGCTTACGCTTTCCAATTCGTTTAATAAACCAAAAATAGTCAAACTTCGCCACAAACAGCATGGCAGCAAACCCCACACCGGCAAACAAAAGCTGTCTCCAGAAAAAATATCCGGCACTTCCGAATTTCTGTTTTACCGCATAATAGGAGCTGGTACTGTAAACCATAACCAGTCCGATGCAGATTAAAATCAAGGTAATAAACATCAGGCTGTAATCAAAATATGTCTGCTGCTTATATTCTGTTTTTTGAACCGACGGCTTCATCCCCTGACACACACCTTTCCGCGACCTATTCCTCGTTCAATCCGTTGACATAATCCTTAAAGATATGTCCCCTCTCCTCATAGTTTTTAAACATCCCCCAGCTGGCACAGGCCGGAGAAAGCAACACATTTTCTCCCGGTTCCGCATTCTCTGTACAAAACTGCATCGCCTCAAGGAACGTTTCACACATTACTATATTCTCAATCCCGTGCTTTCTTGCCGTATCCGCAATCTTTTCCTTGGTCTGACCCAAAAGCACAAGATATTTCACCTTGCCGTCAAAAGCATCAATCCACTCATCGTATTCCGAGCCCTTATCGTAACCGCCTGCAATCAAAAGCGTATTTCCTGCCATAGCACGAATTCCCTGAATCGCAGCATCCGGATTCGTTCCTTTGGTATCATTATAATACTTTACTCCACGCTTCGTTGCCACATATTCCACCCGGTGCTCCACTGCCTTGAACTCACGAAGTGCCTTCCGAATCAGCTCCATCGGAACTCCAAGCACAATTCCTGCTGCAATGGCAGCCATCGCATTCTCATGGTTATGACGGCCGACAATGTTCAGCTCGTCAACCTTACAAATCATCTCTGAAATTCCCTCATGCGCATAAAAAATCACACCATCCTCCGTATACAGACCTTCAGACAGAACACGCCCGCTGGAAAAGAAAATAACCTTTGCCTTTGTCCTCTCTCCAAATGCACGAAGCACCTCATCCTCATAATTCAGTACACATACATCCTCTTTTGTCTGATTGGAAGCGATTGCTTCCTTTGCCGCAATGTAATTCTCCATGGAATGATGACGGTTCAGATGATCCGGCGTAATGTTTAATATCATGGAAACATCCGGGCGGAAGGTATCAACCGTTTCCAACTGAAAGCTGCTGATTTCCGCAACCGTGACGCTGTTTTCCTTTGTCGTCGTAACAAGACTCGTGTACGGAATTCCGATATTTCCTACCACAAGAACATTCTCATAATAGGTCTTCATGATTTCACCGGTAAGCGCTGTTGTCGTTGTTTTTCCGTTCGTACCGGTAATTGCCACGATTTTCCCCTTAGAAAACAGATAAGCCAGCTCAATTTCACCGATAACCGGAATATTTTTTTTCTTAAGCTCAAGCACAAACGGAAGATCACACGGAACTCCCGGGCTCATAACCAGCACCTCCGTACTGCAAAGCAGTTCTTCTGTAAACTCACCAAAGCAAAAGGACCCCTTAAAATCAGCAGAAATCTTCTCCCTTACCTCTGCCTCGGAAAGAGTGTTATTCGCATCGTATAAGGTTACAACCGCCCCTGCCTCCTCCAACAGCTTCGCTGCAGCAATCCCACTGATTCCGGCGCCGGCAACCGTAATTTTTTTATTCTGAAACTCCATCTTTGTTTTCCTCCACTACAAACTGTTGTATATCGTTCCTTCGTACATACACTAAAAACAGTATACTCTATTTCAAATACAGAATCAAGCTACTCTTTTTATTTACCAGATCCCCCGGTAGCGGAAACTGTTCGGTTACAATGTCTCCGTCCCCTTCATAGAATATCTCACCAAATTCATATGCCAAAAGCAGCTTTTTCACCTCTGTCTTCGTCATTCCGGTCAGTTCCGGAACCGTAAGACATCCAACATTTTTCAGCTTCAGTTCATCCTCTGAATATTTCTTTTCAATGCCAAGATACGGTAAAATCTGCGCAAACACCTCGGAAATCACCGGAGCAGCAATCGTTCCGCCATAATATATCCCTTCAGGTTCATCAATCAGCACTAACGCCAGCACCTGCGGATTCTCCGCAGGTGCAAAGCCTATAAATGAGGATATATATGTATTCAGGCTTCTCGGAAGCTTTTCCGAGGTTGCCGTTTTTCCGCCAATGCGAAACCCCGGAAGGTACGCACGTTTTCCGGTTCCATCATGAACAACTGCTTCCAGAAGCTGCTTCATCGTTTCGCAGGTTTCTGTTTTCAAAACCTGCTCCGTCACCGGATACGTAAATGTACGGATTACCTTATCCTCCTGATTCGTCACCTTCACGCCAAAGTGAGGGGTTATTTTTTTTCCTCCATTGATGACGCAGCTGACAGCAGATAAAAGCTGCATCGGAGTAATCTGAAAGGACTGCCCGAAGGAAATTGTGGCAAGCTCCACAGGCTTGATGTTTTCCAGCTTATGCATGATTGCCCCGGCTTCTCCCGGAAGATCAATTCCGGTTTTTTCTAACAGTCCAACCTTATTAAAGTTTTCCAGCAGGCGTTTTGCACCGACTCTTGCACCGATTTCCATAAATACCGGATTACAGGAGTTTTTTATTCCATCCACAAAGGATTCGCTTCCATGCCCACCGGCCTTATGACAACGAATCATACGGTCCTCGACAATTTTATAGCCTGGGCAGAAAAAACGGTCGGTAAGCCGGACCTCTCCCTCCTCTAAGGCAGACATGGCAGTCAGTATTTTAAAGGTGGAACCCGGCTCATAGGTGTCACTGATGCATGGGTTTCTCCACATTTTGTTTAGCAAAATCTGTGTTTGTTCCGCCGAAAGCTTCTCGCCCTCCGCCGGAGCAAATTCACTATTCCATTCATACGGTGCATTTAAATCAAACTCCGGTACATTGACCATTGCATATATCTCACCGTTTTGCGGGTTCATTACTACAAGACTTACATGGTTTGCACCCTTTGCCTCCAGTACCTTGTTAGCTGCCTGTTCGGCAACCTTCTGAATCTCAATATCAAGGCTCACGGTTAACGAATTTCCGTTGATTGGCTCAATCCGGCCCTCTGCAGCATTTTCGATTTCTGTTCCGTGCGCAGTAGTCAATGTCAGAATTTTTCCGGGCGTTCCCATGAGGACTGAATCATATTTTACCTCCAACCCAAGAATCCCCTGATTATCCCCACCGGTAAAGCCGATGACCTTTGAGGCAAGTGAACCATAAGGATAAAACCGCTTATAGTCCTCATCCACCATAACGCCGTCCAGCGAAAAGCTTCGAAGGCGGTCCGCAGTTTCTTTGGGGACATTGGATTTGATACGTTCAATGGAAGAAACCTTTTCCACTCGTTTCCGTACCGTCGCTTCCGGAAGCTCCAAAACCTCACAAAGCACCTGAATCACACGCTCCGGGTCCGTAATCTGGCTGTTTATTACAGATACTGTACAAACCGGGGCATTATCCGCAAGGATTACTCCGTTTCTGTCATAGATAATTCCACGGGCAGCCTTTATGCTTCGTTCCCGTTCATGAAGCTCCTCCGCCATAAGCTCATAGCGCCTTGCATTCAGTATCATCAGATACAGAAGTCTGCCACCAAGAACAATCGCTGCCAGCACAAAAACAAAAAGCACGAACAACAGGGATTTTCTTTGTCTTGTCGTAGTAACCTTCAACCCAATCACCGCATGGTTTTATTTTTCATCCTATGCGGTTTACTAAGCTTACATGCCATCCGGCAGCACATTGTTCACCTTTTCATTCTGGGACGGATCATATACCACACCGGTATCCCCAATCTCTCCCTCCTGCATCTTTACATCCTCCGACTTAATCTGAAAGCTCGGATAATTGATTTCTCCATCCGGATATATCTTCAGATACGGAAGGACCTCCTCCAAAATCTTTCCTGCAAGTCCGGACGCAATCGACGCCTGACTCTGTAATTCTTCATCAGCCGCCTCATCCACAACAACATAAATCATTACCTGCGGCTTATCTGCCGGAACACAGCCAATAAATGATACAAGATACTTTCCTTCGCTACGAGGAAGCTTCTGTGCCGTACCGGTCTTTCCACCGATTAAGTAGCCTTCCACCTGTGCAGCCTTTGCAGTTCCCTCCTGAACCGTAAGATAAAATGCATCTTTCAAAAACTCCGAGGTGTCAGCAGAAACCGTATTACATACCACACGTGGCTCTACTGTCTTTAATACAACCCCCTCCGAATTGCGAATCTCCTTAACGATATGCGGCTCGTAGTATGTTCCACCGTTTACCATGGAGCAAAATGCAGAACCAAGCTGAATCATCGTAGTGGTAAATCCCATACCAAAGCTTGCCGTGGCAAGCTCTGTTTCATTTATCCTTTCCTCCGGCTGAATCATACCCGGAACCTCGCCCGGAAGGTCAATACCGGTCAGCTGTCCAAACAGAAAATGTCTCTGATACTCTGAAAATACAGTTCTTCCCTCTCTCTCCGCAATCTCCATTAACGCATCATTACAGGACTGCATGATACTCTGTGCTGCATTTACATAACCATGCCCCCATTTGTTATGACAGGAAATATAGAAATTCGCAACCTGTTCTCCACCATTACACAAAAAAGTCTCTGTTTTGTTTATCAGATCCTCCTCAAGTGCACTTGCTACCGTAAACGGCTTGAACGTGGAACCGGGCTCATAGGAATCATTGATACAGAAATTCCTCCACTGCTTGTAAAGCTGCGTCAGCAGCTCATCACTGCTCATTGTTTCCAGTGTTTCCTTCGAAAATCTTGCAGAAAGATCACGCGGGTTATTCAGGTCGTATCCGTAGTTGGACTGCATGGCAAGCACCTCGCCATTATTTACATCCATCATCAGTACACCGACATTGTCTGCTCCTATCTCATCCAGAAAATCCTCCACATGCCTCTGAACGATTCTCTGAAGATTTACGTCAATTGTAGAAACAATCGTATTTCCATCGATGGCCGGTCTGTTCTCCTCGCGCACATTCAGATTCGAATCATAAAAGTCAAACACTCTTCCGTTGGTTCCGGTCAGTTCCTCATTGTACTGCTGTTCAATGCCGTAGGTTCCCTCACCGTCGGCCTTCGCAAAACCGATGACATGGGAGGCAAGCGTTTCAAACGGATACACCCGGAGAAATTCCTCTTCAAACGTGATGCCAACTACATTTCCTGCATCGTCATTTACTTTTCCGTTCTCCGGCTTTGAAAGATTCTTCACATAGGTTTCAAACGCAAGCTTTTCCTCATAGGTCATGTTCTTTTTCATACGGTAGTATGCACTGTCCTTACGTTCCTCAAGCAGCTGTCTGAGTTGTCCCTCTTCATAGCCGTATACCGAAACAAGTGCCCGGATGGTCGGTTCAATATATTTTTCTTTGGATACAATCATTCTGGCATCCAAAATCATATGATATACGCGTTCGCTTTTTGCCAGAACGGTACCATTGCGGTCCAAAATATCACCTCGCTGATATGCAATCACACGGTCGGAATTCGTTTTCTGCTGTAATGCCTTCTTTGTGTAGCTTGCGTTATTACCGACTATCAGAACACGAATCATAATAATTAATATGCCCACAAGAAACAGGCAAAATACAAGCCACAAACATGCCTGCATTTTGCCTGTCAGTTTCTTTTGCTCCCTGGTTCTTTTTCCCGTCTGTCCCATATGATCTCCTACTCCGGAATACTCCTGTACTGAATCACATATCCTCTCTCCCCGGAGGTGTATGTAACCACTTCATTCTTATTCGGATATACCATACCAAGCTCATTCACCGCAGTCAGATACACCTGGTCCCAATTCAGCTGGGTGTTCAGACTTTCCTCCAGTGCTGCGTTTTCAGACGCAAGCGTATCATAGGTGCTTCCGAGATTCATGATATCCCTCTTCAGCTGTACGATATTTCCCTGTACCTGAAGATAATCATAACACAAATAAAGCGCAATTGCCATAGCTGCAAGTAAAAGTGTCATGGAAAATAAATCTATTCCGTGGCTGAGCTTCGGCGTAACTTTTTTTACGATTCTCGGCTGTGCAACAACTTCCTCCTGCCGTACCGGCTCCGGCATCACCTTCAGCTGTCTTGCCGCGGTTCCGTCCACATAATAATCTCTTCTGTACTGATTTCTCTTAGCGTCCATGCTGTCTCCTCCTACTTTTCCTGTTTTTCAAATACCCGTAGTTTTGCACTCCTTGCTCTTGTGTTCTCCTCACACTCTTTGTCACTTGGTAAAATCGGTTTCCTCGTAATTACCTTTCCGGCCGATTTTTTACCGCATACACACACCGGAAATCCCGGTGGACATTCACACGGATTCTCTCTCCTTTTAAATCCGTTCTTTACGATTCGATCCTCTAAAGAATGAAACGTAATAATACATAATCTTCCGCCATCCTCCAGTAAATCAATCATTGTATCTAAGGTTTCCGAAAGCACCCGAAGCTCGCCGTTCAGTTCGATACGAATTGCCTGAAAGGTCCGCTTGGAAGGGTGACCCAGATTTTTCTGTATTTTCATCGGAATTGCTGCCCGGATTGCCTCATTCAGATCACCGCAGGTTACAAGCGGCTGACGCTCTCTTCTGGCAATAATATGCTTTGCAATATTTTTTGCAAAGGGATCTTCTCCGTAATCACGAATCATCCGAAACAGCTCCGCTTCACTGTAGGTATTCACAATATCCTTTGCAGTAAGCTCCATCCGGTTGTCCATCCGCATATCAAGCGGGGCATCGTTTTCACGGTAAGAAAATCCACGCTCAGGCGTATCCAGCTGATAAGAAGAAACTCCAAGATCAAGTAAAATACCACTTACCTTCTGAATCCCCTTTTCTGCAAGCACTTCCTTCATGTTACAGTAGTTGCTTCGAACAATGCTTGCAAACTCAAACTCCTTCAGCTTCTGACCTGCCGCTAAAATCGCATCCGCATCCTGATCAATTCCAATAAATCTTCCGTTCTTTAACCGTTTACATACGTGATAAGCATGTCCCGCTCCGCCAAGAGTTCCATCCACGTAGGTTCCGTCCGGTCTGATGTTTAACGTTTCCATCACTTCATCCAGCAATACCGACTTATGTGAAAATGTGATTTTCTGCTCCGTCTGTCCAGCCAAACCTGTCGTCCCCCGTTCCCTTAGTAGTTCAAACCATATTCTGCCATGTGTTCTGCGATATCATCCACATTGTCATAGCAGTTATTCTGTTCCCAGCGTTCCCTGCTCCAGATTTCAATTTTGGAAAGCACTCCAACCAGCAGTACATCCTTCTCAAGTCCTGCCTGCTCTCTTAGTCTTTGTGGAATCAGAAATCTTCCCTGCTTGTCCACCTCTACATCAGCAGCACCTGCGAGAAAGTGACGTTGGAGCTGTCTGGCATCTCTCGTTCCCGGAAGCTTTTTCAGTCCCTCCAGAAACTGTTCCCACTCCTGCATCGGATAAGCAAACAGGCATCCATCCAGTCCCAGGGTAAGAATAAATCGTTCACCCAGTTCATCGCGAAACTTGGCCGGAACTATCATACGGCCCTTCGGATCGAGTGTATGATCATACTCTCCCATGAACATGGATTTCACCACCTTCCTTACCACTTTATACCACTTCGTTCCACTTTCCTCCACTTCTACACTAATCATACACCACTTTATGCATTTTTTCAAGAACTTTTTATGTTTTTTCGTTTTTTTACCCGTAGAATATAATTTTCTAAAGTTCAAAAAAGAGCCCGCTTTCGCGGACTCTTCAGTCATTTTATCCTACCTTACGGCACTATTTACTTTTGAAAAAATCAGGTTTTTGTTTTCCCTGAAACACAAGGTGCAATGGAATTAATATTATGAGCAACACCGACAGGATGGTTATCATCGGAAGCCGGATGCCAAAGAAATCCCCACCGTCTAAAAGAAACAGGGAAAGAACCAGATTCTCCACTGCCGTCAAAAAAAGATACAGTGAAAACAAATCACCCTCCTGCTTCACATACCGTTTCAAAAGCTGCAGAATAACTGCTACTATAATACTAAGAACAAACCCATACAATGCAACCGGATGCATACAGGTATAAGAAACACCCTCCGAAACAATGGTATTCTGCTCAAACCCTTTCATTGGAAGTCTTGCATTATGTTGAAACAGAAAATCGGTACGTACCGCCATTGAAAATAAACCACTGTAATACCTGCCGAACGGCTCTTTTTGCAAAACACAGCCAAACCATACCGGAATGGCCGCCCAGGCAGCCGCAGAACACAGGGCATCCACAACCGTTGAAAAGTCTGCCTTTTTCCTTCTGCAGTATTCCTTCACAGAAATCCAGGCACCAAACATCGCGCCATAAAAGCTTAATCCACCGGTTCGTAAATCAAGACTCCAAAGAAAACGGTCTTCAAAAAAGCTATAATGAAAAAGCACATAAAACACTCTTCCACCGATACAGCCAAACAAAAGTACCAGGCACAGCACAGTCAGATAGTCCT